>JALZAP010000140.1 GCA_030948245.1 Candidatus Dormiibacterota bacterium
CTGTGGAGGTGCCTGCTCGGGCAGGCGGCCCAGTACATCTCGAACGGGTAGTTGCTGCAGCCGTAGTACTGGCTGATCCAGTGTGGGTTCATTGGCCATCCGAACTGACCCGTCCCGCCGCCCGACCCGGCCGCCTCGGCGGCATACGCAGCCTCATCGGCGGCGACCTGGGCCTTGATTTCAGCCGCCTGCTGGGCGAGCTGGTCCGCCTCCGCCTTGTACTGGGCGTCGAGCTGCTGCTTGAAGGCGAGCGCCGCCTGCTGCTGGCCGCGGAGCTGCTCGAG
Source organism: Candidatus Dormiibacterota bacterium (assembly GCA_030948245.1). Lineage (GTDB taxonomy): Bacteria > Chloroflexota > Dormibacteria > Dormibacterales > Dormibacteraceae > UBA6019. Next base: position 285 of record JALZAP010000140.1, read on the forward strand.
CGCCGCCTGCTGCCCCTTCTGCTTGAAGAGCAGGTCGGCCTCGTCGGCTCGCTGCTGTGTCAGCTGGTCCTTCGCGGCCTGGATCTGCGCCTTCTCGAGGCGCAGGTCGTCGAGCAGCCGGTGGTCGGCCTGGACGAGCGTCTGGGTGGTTATCAGGCGGTCGATCAGCTGGTTGAAGCTGGTCGAGGAAAGCGCCAGCGCAAGGTAGTTGATGGAGCCGTGCTTGTCCATCGAGCGCACGCGGTGGTCAAAGAGTGTCTCGCGGATCTGGAGGTGAGCCTGGCGGCGGGTGATGTCGGCCTCCGTGAGCCGGATCTTGGCGTCGAGAGCGTCGATCTGCGCCTGGGTGGAATCGATCAGCTGCTGCTGGGCGGTGAGCTGGTTGTTCAGCTTGGCGATGTAGTCATAGAGGGCCTTGATCTGCTTCTCGATGTCCTTGATCTGGCCCTGGATCGCGGCAAGCGCGTCGGCGTTCGCCTGCTGCTGACCCTGGTCGTACTGGAGTTGCTGACAGATGTAGTCATAGGGCGAGCAGGTGACCGCGTGGGCGGGGATGGGAGACGTCATCGCCCCCGTGGCGAGGAGCGAGAAGGCGCCCAGGAGCCCCGCCAGGGTCTTTCTCAGCCTCAAGGCGCTAGATCCTCACGAACCGGCGAACGCCGATGTAGCTGCCGAGGGCGCCGAGCAGCGCGCCCGCGATGAGTACGTCGCGGGCCAGCTCGGTGACGAAGGTCGGGTCATAGCCGAGCGGGATGAAGAAGAGGTCGGAGTGGAACTTGTCAACAAAGGGCCGGTAGGCGAGCAGAAGCAGACCCAGGGAGATGCCGGCGGCGAGCAGCCCCGTCAGGATGCCTTCGATTACGAACGGCCCCCGGACGAACCATTCGGTCGCGCCCACCAGCTTCATGACCTCGATCTCCTGGCGGCGGTGGTAAACCGCGGTCCGAATGGTGTTCATAACGATGAAGACGGACACGACGAGCAGGATCCCGAGGATCACCAGGCCGGCGAGGTTGACCCACTGCGAGAGGCGGAGCATGCGGGCGATGAACTCGCCCTGGTAGTCGGTCGGGTCATTGCGGTCGGCACCGCGCCACTGGCGGGCCATGGTGTTGATGGCCGCGACGTCGGCCAGCCTGGCGACGTGCACCTCCAGCTTTGCCGCCAGTGGGTTTCCCTCGATCTGCTTGGCGATGTCGGCATTCTGCGGGTCGGCGGCGAATACCGCCAGCGCCTCGTCCTTGGTTATCAGACGCACATCGGTCACCCGCGGGTCGGTGCGGAGCTGGTCCTCGAAGTCCGAGACGGTGCTCATCGGGGTGCCGTCGGCGATGCTGATCGAGATCACGCTGACGCGCGACTTGTACTGGTCGAGGATCCCCGCAAGGGTGTGGCCGACGAGCAGGTTGACACCCGCCAGGGCGAGGATGAGCGTGATCGTTCCCACCGCGGCGAGGCTAACGGCGGCATTCCGCCAGAAGCTCTGCCAGGCAGAGCTAAGCGCGAAGACCAGATGCCGCCAGAGTCTCATGGTATCCACCCGCCCGGTCGTCTCGGACCACCTGGCCGTTGTCGATCGCAACCACGCGCCGGCGCAGCAGGTCGACGATGTCGCGGTTGTGGGTCGCCATCAGGACCGTCGCCTTGGCGTGGTGATTGATCTGCAGGAAGAGCTGCATGATCTCCCAGCCGGTCGCCGGGTCGAGGTTCCCCGTCGGCTCGTCGGCGACGATCAGGCGCGGCTTGTGGACCAGGGCGCGTGCGATCGCGACGCGCTGCTGCTCGCCGCCGGACAGCTCCCGCGGGTACTTGTCCAGCTTCCCGGCCAGGCCAACGGTCTCCAGTGCCTCGCTGCTCCGGACACGGATTACCGCGCTCGATTCGCCGAGTACCCGCAGCGCGAAGGCCACGTTCTCGTACACCGTCAGCTTGGGAAGCAGTTTGAAGTCCTGGAAGACGAGTCCCACCTTGCGCCGGTAGTGCGGAAGGTGGCGCCGCTTCATCCGGCCCAGCTCCTGGCCATGGACGAAGATCTTGCCCTTGGTGGGCTTCTCCTCACGGATGAGGAGGCGGATCAGGCTCGATTTTCCGGCGCCCGACGCGCCGACCAGGAAGAGGAAGTCGCCTTCCGGCACCACCAGGGAGATGTCGCGAAGGGCTTCGGTGCCGTTCGGGTACTTCTTCCAGACGTGCTGGAAGCTGATGAGCGGCCGTGTTGCGGCAAAATCAGCTTGCAAAACCATAGCTTCGACGTGGAGAAAGACGTTTGGGGATGTGCGCCCGTTGGCTTCGGGGAGTATAGCCAGCGGTGCCGGCCCGGTCAAATCCGGGCGACGGCCGAAACGGGCAGAGGACTCCCCCTTCCGATCAGCAGGCCTGCCCCCCCAACCAGGCGATTGGCGCGTCGCCGAACTGCCAACCCTGCTCGGCAGCCATCAGTCGGTAGGCCGACTCCTCCAACGGATTGGTCAGGTGGCCGAAGGTCTTGTCGGCGCACATCGCGGTCTCCACGTCATCGAGGTTCGCGTTCGGTTCCAGCCGGAGGACTGCCACCGCCGGCAGGAGAGAGCGGAGGTAGCTGTCCGCGGCGAGGCTTGGCCTGCCGTCCGGGCACAGCACGGGTCCGATGTTGCCGTCCTGGAAGTGGGTGATCTCGCCGCACGATTCGGGCGCCAGCGAGGACGCCTTAGGTGAGGGTGATAGCAACGCTGGTGTGGTCTCAGCCGGCGAGGCGGCCGGGGATGAGACCGTCGGTGTCGCCTGGGGACCACCGGAGGCCGGGCCGCCACTCGTACAGGCGACCGAGGCGATGACCAGCGCGCCAAGCGCGGCGAAGACAGGAGACAAGGAACTTCGCATCCTAGGACGCCGGCAGTGCGAGCAGCCTCGCCACCGCCTCGTCGAGGCGGGCGCGCGGCAGGCGACCGCTGGTGACCGCGGCCAGGATCGCGTCGTAGGTCGCGTCGGCGACCTCGAGGTGGTGAGCGACCATCACGAGGTCGCCCCCATTGACGAGGAACTCGACGGCCGCCTCGGGCGCAGGGGTCGTAGCCGTGATGGCGCCCATCTCCATGTCATCGGAGATGATGGCGCCTTTGAAGCCGACGTCCGAGCGGAGTTTGTCGATGGTGACCGGCGACAGGTCGGCGGAGTGGGTCGCGTCGAGAGCCGGGAAGTAGAGGTGGCCGAGGAGGACGAAGTCGGTCCCGTGGGCCACCGCGGCGCGAAACGGAGTCCAGTCGCGCGCCTGGAGCGTGGCAAGGCTCTCGTCGATGCGCGGCAGCTGGTTCTCCGAGCTCACCGAGGTGGCGCCATGGCCGGGGAAGTGCTTTGCCGCCGAGAGCATGTGGGCACCGTGGATGCCGTCCACGACCGCTCCGATCGAGGTCGCCACCGACTCCGGATCGGTGCCGTAGCAGCGCCCCCACATTATCGATCCGGAGCCGTTGCAGACGTCGGCGACGGGGCCCAGGTCGAGGTCGAAGCCGAGCGCTTTGACGGCGGTCGCCATCCGCGTCGTCGCCCCCTGGCCGACCGGCATCGGGTCGCAGGGCACCGAGCTCATCGCGATGCAGACCTGGCCCCCTTCCTGGTCGGTTGCCGCCAGCAGCCGGTGCCGGTCCGCTGCGCGGACGCCCGCGACGAACTGGGTCATCGCGGCCGGCGTGGTCGCGTTGTGGTTGAGGTTGACGACCAACAGGCCGCCGAACTGCCGCTGCCTCCAATCCGCCAGCACGGCGTCGGTGAGTGGTCCCTGGAATCCGACCATCATCACCGCGCCGACCTCCTCCTGGAGAGTCATGCCGCCCGGACCGAGCTGCGGGATCGGGCTGACCGCGGGCGATGAACTCGGCGTGGCCACAGGGGTCGCGACGCCGGCTGGACCACCACTTCCGCAGGCGACCAGGAGCAGCCCCAGCAGGAGCGGGATGTGCCTAGACCTCAGGGTTGCCCTCGGAGAGCTTCCAGCGGAGCCAGGCTTCGATGAACTCGTCGATCTCGCCGTCTTCAAGCACCGCTTGAACGTTCCCGACCTCGACGCCGGTACGGACGTCCTTGACCAGCGTGTAGGGCTGGAGGGTGTAATTGCGGATCTGCGAGCCGAATTCGGCCGGCAGCATCTGGCCCTTGAGGTCGTCGATCTGCTTCAGGGCCAGCATCTGCTGGCGCTCGAAGAGGCGGGCCCGCAGCATCTTCATGGCTATCTCGCGGTTCTTGATCTGGGAGCGCTCGTTCTGGCAGGTCACCACGATGCCGGTCGGGAGGTGGGTGATCCGGATCGCCGACTCGGTCTTGTTGACGTGCTGACCGCCGGCGCCGCTCGAGCGGTAGGTGTCGATCCGGAGGTCGTCCGGGTCGATCGTGACCACCGCCTCCTCCTCTTCCAGCTCGGGCAGGATCTCGACCAGCGCAAAGGAGGTGTGGCGGCGGTGGTTCTGGTCGAAGGGCGAGATCCGGACCAGCCGGTGGACGCCGTGCTCGGAGCGGAGCAGACCGAAGGCGCGGGGGCCCTGCACCAGGAGGGTCACGCCCTTCAGGCCGGCTTGGTCGCCGGGCGTCAGGTCGAGCACCTCGGTTTTGAAGCGATGGTTCTCCGCCCACCGGGTGTACATCCGCATCAGCATCTCGGTCCAGTCCTGGGAGTCGACGCCGCCCGCGCCGGGGCTGATCGAGATGAGCGCGTTGTGCGCGGCGTAGGGGTCGGTGAAGAGGAGCTCGAGCTCCTTGGCGCGCAGCTCGCCCGAGATGGCGTCCGACTCGCGCGCCAGCTGCAGCGCCAGCTCAGGATCCTCCATCGAGGCCAGCTCGAGGAGGTCGCGGGCGCGCGCTTCGAGCTTCCGCCACTCCTCGCCTTCGGCCCGCAGGGTGGCCGCCTCCTGGGCATGGCGACCGGCCTGGTTGGGGTCGTCCCAGACGCCCGGCTGGGCGAGGAGATCCTCTAGCTCGTCTGCTCGCTTCTCCTTGGCCGGGAGGTCAAAGATGCTCCTTCAGCCGCACGATCCGATCGAGCAGCTCCTGGGGCGTGAATTGGGTCTCGGTGCTATCGGCCATGGC
>JALZAP010000141.1 GCA_030948245.1 Candidatus Dormiibacterota bacterium
GGCCGGACCAGGACCGGCCACTTCAACCTCCGCGAGGAGACCGTCGCTGATAACCCGCGCTATCGGAACTTGCCGCCGGTCGTCATCCCGGTCAGCCACTTCTACGAGTGGAGCGGCCGGCAGCCGATGAAGATCGCGAGGGTCGACGGCCGTCCGCTCCTGATCGCCGGCCTCAAGGGCAGCTGGGAGGGCGAGCCCGCCGTGACCATGATCACGACCGAAGCGAGAGGCGTGATCGTCCCCCTCCATCACCGGATGCCCGTCCTCCTCGAGGAGGGTGAGCTGACCGCCGTCCCCGTCTCGCAGCAGGTCAACGACGTCCGCAACGAAGGGCCGGAGCTGCTCCTGCCGCCCGGCGAATACCAGCTGGAGCTGCTTGGCTAGCTCGTGAAGAAGTCGGTCATCGGCGACGCCGCGCCATCGCCGTCGGCCAGTGGCGCCAGGGCCCAGAGCGACTCGATCGTCCGCAGCAGTGAGTAGTGGTTGTAGGTCGCGGTAGACTGGAACCCCCTGCGCACCCCGCTCCCGGCGAGGATGGTCGCGACCCGTTCGGACCCGCCCTCACCTTCGTCGTAGGTGATTACCAGGAGCGAGCGCGAGTTCGCGAAGGCCGACGAGGACATCAGGTCCGGAACCTCCTTGCTCAACCATGCGTCGGTGGTGCCCAGGGTGCAGTCGTGGCCGTCGTTGCAGAGGTTCGGCGTGACAAAGGCGAAGTTGGGTGCCGTCGCAGCCGAGGCAAAGTCAGCGGCCAGCCGCGAGTAGGGCACCACCTGCGAACAGCGCGCGGGATCGTTGCGGATGGGGTCGAAATAAGCGAAGGGGTTGTGCTTCTGCGCGTAGAGGCCGGAGGAGCCGGTGAAGCAGGGCGCCGGCATTCCCTCCATGTAGCCCTTCCAGGTCTTCCCCGCCGCCTCCAGCCGATCCGGCAGCGAAGGCGCGTTCAGGAAGCAATTGGTGCAGTCGCTGGCGATCCCGAAGGTGCTGCCGCCGATAATCGCCAGGTAGTTCGGGAGGCTGGGATGGGAGACCCCGCTGTAGCCGGTCGCCAGGCTCCAGCTGTTCGCGAAGGAGTTCAGATAGGGCGCCTGCGGGCTTCCTACAACGCTCTCGAAGGAGTGGTTCTCGAGGACGATGGTGACCACGTGGTCGTAGACAGCCGGGGTGGGAGTGGGCATCGGAGAGGGCACCGCGGCCGGCGTGGGAGGCTGGTCGCGCGAAGGGGAGGGGGACGCCTTCATGGTCGCTTTCGGGCTAGCCCAATCCGCCTGGACGGCGCCAAGCGACCCCATCGCGAGCCCCACCAGGAGCAAGGACACGCCGAACACCACCACGGCTCGGGATGACAAGAACCTGCATTCTGCCGAAGTTCACCCGCCAAATGCCGACACCGGCAGGACATAGAACACAATCGCCGCCATCACATACAGGACGACCAGTTGGAGGCCCTCGAGCCAGTTGCTCTCGCCGTCGTGGGCGATGTAGTTGAAGACGAGAACCAGGAGCCCGAGGATGGCGACCTCGACCCATCCGAATACCAGGTTCATGGGGTGGAAGAAGGTGCTCGCCAGCACGACCAGCGGCAGAATGAAGGTCGCGATCTGGATCGAGGAGGCGGAGGCGATCCCGAGGGCGAGGTCCAGCCCCGAGTCCTCGCCCTCCCCACCCGGGCTGCCGCGGCGCCGGATCGCCGCGCTGATCGCCGCGTAAGCCTCCGCCATGTTCCCCGCGTTCGCGACGATCACGATGCCCACGAAGACATCGGTCCACCCCAGCACCTTGGTCACCGCGCTGACGGTCCCGGTCAGCGTGTCCACCACGGGCACCAGCAGGCCCGTCGCCAGGACCAGCACACTCACCGAAAACCAGGTCGGCCAGGCGCCCCGGCGAACCTTCTGCTGAACCGGCGCAGGCTTTGGCCGACCCCACGATTCGAATCCGAAGATCGAGAAGAGGAGATACCCGGCGTAGGCGACCAGGAGGGCCGCGGCAATCCCGAAGCTGAGGCCCTGCACCTGGCGGGCGGCGGCACCCGCGGTGCAGGCCTCCCCACCGCAGACCGCCATCGCCCCGGCCGAGGGGAAGAGGATCGCCGCCACCGTCAGGAGCATCAGGATGGAGTGGTGGCCGGCCTCGGAGCGCCGGAACCTCGGCTTGCCGTGGATGAGCCCAGCCGCGATGTAGCAGAGGCCCAGGATCAGGGCGGAATTGCTGATCAACGCCCCGATCAGCGTCGCCTTGACCAGCGGAATCAGGCCACGCTGGATGCCGAAGAAGCCGATCAGGAAATCGGGAGCGTTGCCGAAGGTCGCGTTGAGGAGGCCGCCGGAGCGTGCGCCGACCCGGTCGGCCAGCTCCTCGGTCGCGGAACCGATGAAGCCGGCCAGCGGGATGACCGCCGCGACCGAGAGGAAGAACTGGACCCAGAAGGGCCAGTGCAGCCAGACGGCGACCAGGGTTGCCGGGACGAAGACCAGGAGGACGGCGAGAACCCGGTTCTCACCCGAGATTCGCACTCAGCCCATCGTGCCGGAAACGGCGACCGAACAGGAGATGCCTAGGCGGCCATCTCCCCGGAGGACACGCTCAGGCGCAGCGGCTCGCCGTCACGGCGGACGCCGAGCGTGATCGGGCGGCCCGTCGCCAGCACGCTGCGGAGCTGATCAAAGGAGAAGTTGCTGTAGCCACCCAGGTCGACGATCACGTCGCCCGGCTCGAGCCCGGCCTCCGCGGCGAGGCTGCCCGGCGCGACGCTGGTGACGACGGGCTTGCCGGCCTCGTCGACCCCGACCTGGACACCGGCGCCCGCATCCTCGCCGCCAAAGATGGCGGTCGTCAGGCGGACCGGGTCGAAGCCATGGATCAGCTGGTCGCCGACCATTGTGACCGGGAACGGGAAAGCGCCGGCGGCGATCGCCTCGGCGAGCGTCTCCTCCTCGCGCACGTCGTGGACGTTCGCCACGACCTCCTCGACCTCGAGCCAGTCGAGCAGGGCGTCGGAGGCTCCTTGACCGGGTGCCGCGTAAACCTCGATTGCCATGGCCAACAGTTTTCCCACTCCTTGCCGATGCAAACAGCGTGGATCTATTCGGCGGTGGCGAGGCTGAGGCAGCGCTCCGCCGCCTCTCGGAGGTGCCGGGTGAACTCCTCGACGTCGGGCACCAGGCCGGGATCGGCGGTCAGCCCGAAGAAGACTTCACCGTTGTAGGAGACGATCGCGATGCCGAGGCCCATCGAGGGGTAGAGGGGCGCGAAGGGCCATACCTCGAGGAGCCTCGCGCCGCCGCTGTAGAGCGGCACCTGGGGGCCTGGGATATTGGTCACGTTGAGCTTGGCGCCCGCCTGCGGAGTCGACATGACCCTGCCCGCCAGCACCAGCAGCGAAGCCGGAGCCCAGTCGGCGAGGCCCGCCAGCTTGTCGGCCGCGATCGCCTGGCCACTCCGCTTGAGGTCGCCGGTCCGCACCTTAATCCGGCTCAGCCGCTCCTGGATCGACATCGCCGCCGTCGGCATCTCGACCACCATGCCGCTGATTCGGTTGCCGAGACGGCCCCGCTCGGAGGGGTCGCGGACGCTGACGGGGCAGAACACACGGATCTCCTCCGGCACCCAGTCGCCCCGCGATCGGAACCAGTGGTGGAGGCCCTCCGCGATAACCGCGAGCACGGCGTCGTTTACGGTGCAGCCGTTGCGGTTTTTCAGGGTCTTGAAGGCGGCGAGCGGCAGCTTGAGGCCGCGGCCGGTCCGCTTGGGCCCGATCGAGCGGTTCCAGAACAGCTCCTTGTCGGGCAACGCCATCGAGCGGCCCAGCTGCCACCAGCCGATCCAGGGCTGCCGCCAGGCACGCCAGGCGTCAGACAGCTCGAGGCCCTCGCCGCGCTCGGCCCGCGGGTTCCAGAGCACTCGCCGGAAGAGCTCCCAGCCGCTCGGCGCGGGTCGGGCGACCCATGGCTCCGCGGGCGGTGGGGTTCGATACGGTTCGGGCGTGGCGTCGAGCAGCAGGGCCAGGATGTCGACCGTGGCGATCCCGTCGAGCATCGCGTGGTGGGCACGGTTGACGATCACGACCTTGCCGCTCCGGAGGCCCTGCACGATGGTGATCTCCCAGAGGGGCCGCCGGTGGTCGAGTGGCCGGGAGAGGATGCGCATCACCTCGGCGCGGAGTTGGGCCGCGTCGCCGGGCGGCTTGAGGAGCACTCGCCGCACATGCTGGCCGAGGTCGAAGTGGGCGTCATCGACCCACACGGGGTGGTCGAGGTTGAAGGGGACGAACTTCACCTTCTGGCGGTAGCGCGGCACCTGGTGGAGCCGCTCGGCGATGGTGTCCTCGATGCCCACCGCGCCGTGTCTTCCGGGGTGCGCCGAGCCCGGCTCGAAGACGTAGACCGTACCGATGTCGAGGGGCGTGTCAGGGCGCTCGGCATAGAGGAACCAGGCGTCCCGCGCGCTGAGCGGCTCGAAGAAGGCTGGCAATGCGTTGCACGCCATTTAACGGCACCGAACCGCAGTTGCGGTACCTGATCCTGCACAAACTAAACTGCGAAACAACTTTCATGGCCGACGATCTAGCCACCCAAATCGTCGACTCGATAAGTCGAAACTTCAAGGGCACCCACGATCACCGCGCCGCCCATGCCAAGGGGTTTTGCGTCAGCGGTCTGTTCACGGCCACGCCGGAGGCCGCCGCACTCACCCGGGCGGCCCATCTGCGGGGAAATCCGGTCGCTGTGACGGTGCGCTTCTCGAATGGCAGCGGCAGCCTGGAGTCGGCCGACCATCACGTCGACGGTCGCGGCATGGCTGTGAAATTTCACCTCCCGGGTGGCGAGGCCGCCGACATAGTCAGCATCACCCAGCGGACCTTCTTCGTTCGTACACCGGAGGACTTCCTCGAGTTCACCGACGCACGGAAGCCCGATCCCGAGACGGGAAGGCCGGACCCGAACGCGATCGGCGACTTCCTGATTCGCCACCCGGAGGCGGAGTCGGCCTTCACCGAGGTGCTCTCGACGAGTCCGCCGAGGAGCTTCGCGACCACCGCCTACAACGCCCTTCACGCATATCGCTGGCTGGACGGCGAGGGCGGCTCTCGCTGGGTGCGCTACCACTGGGTCCCGGAGGCGGGCGTGGCGACCATCGAACGCGACCAGGCGAAGGCGCTGGGTCGCGACTATCTCCGCGCGGAGATGGAAGAGCGGCTTGCCCGCGAGCCGGTCGTCTTCACGCTGCAGGTCTCCATCGCGGAGCAGGGCGACGACCCGGACGACCCCACCGCCGAGTGGCGTTCCGACCGGCGGCGGGTGACGGTCGGGCGGCTTGAGCTGAGCG
>JALZAP010000142.1 GCA_030948245.1 Candidatus Dormiibacterota bacterium
CTCCACGACGAAGGCCACCGGTCGCTCGTCCCAGCGCGGGTGCGGGAGGCCGATGACGGCCGCCTCGAGCACCTTGGGATGGCCCATGATCGCGTTCTCGAGGTCGACCGAGGAGATCCACTCGCCGCCCGACTTGATGACGTCCTTGGTGCGGTCGACGATGATTATGTGGCCGTCGGGATCGATCTTGGCCACGTCGCCGGTCCGGAACCAGCCGTCAGGCGTCATCTTCTCGGGATCGGCGTTGTGGTGGTAGCCCTTGGCGATCCAGGGCCCCTTGACCTGGATCTCGCCGAACGCGACGCCATCCCAGGGAAGCTCCTCGAAAGTCGCCGGATCGGCGATCCGGATCTCCACCCCGGGAACCGCGATGCCCTGGGTGAGGCGTTCGTCGAGCTCGTCCTCCTTCTTCGTCCAGCTCCGGACGGCGGCGGTCGAGCCGAGTGGTGAGGTCTCCGTCATGCCCCAGGCGTGGAGCATCCGCAGGCCCAGCTTGTCCATCCGCTCCATCAGCGCCTTCGGGATGGCCGACCCGCCGCAGATGACCGTATGCACCTTGGGCAGGCGCTTTCCGGTCTGCTCCAGGTAGCCGGCGACGTTGGTCCAGATGGTCGGGACGCCGCCGACGATGGTCGCCCCCTCCGTCTCTGCCAGCTCGACCACGCTGGCGGCATCGCCCATCCAGCGGTCGGGGAAGATGATCTTGGAGCCCGCGAAGCCGCAGGCGTAGGGCAGCCCCCAACTGTTGGCGTGGAACATGGGCACGATCGGGAACACGGTGTCCCGCTCGCTGAGGGCCAGGTTGTCGACCTGGAGAACGCCCATCGTGTGAAGAAACTGGGAGCGGTGGGAGTAGACGACGCCTTTCGGGTTGCCGGTCGTGCCCGAGGTGTAGCACATGGCCGCGGCAAGGTTTTCCCTCAGCTTCGGCCAGGGATATTCGGTCGCCTCGGCCGCAAGGAGTGTCTCGTAGTCGAGCATCGGGCCCAGCTTGTGCTCGGGCACCGGTTGGCCGTTCGAGATCACGACCAGGTGCTTCACGCTGAGAATCTGGCCGGCGAGCTGGTTGAGGATCGGGATCAGCGTCTGGTCGAGGAAGATGACCTTGTCCTCGGCGTCCTGGATGACGTAGGCGAGGTCCTTCGGAAAGAGACGGAGGTTGAGGGTGTGGAGCACGGCGCCCATGGAGGGGATCGCGTAGTACAGCTCGAGGTGGCGGTGATTGTTCCAGCAGAGGGTGGCGACCCGGTCGCTCTCACCGACGCCGAGTCGCTTCAGGGCGCCCGCCAGCTGGTTGATCCGGGGCACCATCTCGCCATACGTGGTGCGGTGGACGCCGCTCTCCTGCTTGGTGACGATCTCCTTGCGCGGGAAGAGGCGCTCGATGCGCCACAGCCCGTGCTGGGTCGTCAGCTCGTAGTCCTGCATCAAACCTTCCACAACGCCACCTCCGGTCCGAAATCCTCTCAATTTCCTGCGCGGTTGGGAATACCTGCCCCGAACTGTCGGCGGAACGTCGTCTCCCAGTTAGACTCTGACGTCCACCGATGCCAGCCCGGGGACTTGCCGACCTCCACCTTCACACCTCCTTCAGCGATGGCTGGCCGTCACCGAGAGAGGTGGTTGATCACGTTACGCTCGAAACCCGCCTGGCAGTAATCGCGGTCACCGACCACGACACGATCGAGGGCGCGCTTCGGGCCGCCGAGCACAGTGAGAAGATCTCGGGAGTCCCGGTGATCATCGGGGAGGAGGTCTCCAGCCGGCAGGGCCACATCCTCGGGCTCTTCCTCGAGCGCCGCGTGCAGCCAGGCCTGAGCGCCGCCGCGACGATCGACGAGATCCACTGCCAGGGGGGCCTCGCCATCGCCGCCCATCCCTTCTGGCGCACGACGCGGATGGCGCAACGCCTGGGCGGACCGGTCCACGGCATCGGCTGGCTCGCCGCCGACCTAGACTTCGACGCCGTCGAGGTGGAGAACTCGACCCCCGGCCTTGGCTTCGCCAACATCCTCGCCCGCCGCCTGGCGGACGGCGCCGGCTGCACCTGTGTGGGCGGCTCGGACGCCCACATCCTGGAAGCGATCGGGAAATCGGCGACCGCCTTCAGAGGTCGCACCCCGCGCGCCCTGCGCACGGCGATCGAGAAGGGCACCACGGTTCCTGTGGCCTACCGCTACGAGGTCTCCGTCCTCCTCCGCTACCTCGCCTGGAGCCTCAATCACGAGCGGGTGTCGACCGTCTGGGAGCAGATCCCGGTCTAGGCGGACCACTTCCGGGCGGTTCTTATAATCGATCTCGCGCGCCCGCCTATCCGGGTGGATATTGGGAGACCATCGCTCACAAGCTGGGACTGGATCGGCTGGCCGGAGTCCTTGCCGAGGCCGGATAAGCCGAAGGTTAGCCTGCGAAGGTAGTCCAGTCGATCCAGCCGCTCTCGTCTTTTCTTACGAGCGGCTGCGGTCCAGGTTCCTGCGCGAGCAGGATCGTGTCCTCGATGAAGCCCTGGAGCGCATCCAACGCCTCTTGGCGTCGCTTGGGCCGCACCTTGGCATAGTTCGCCAGCGTGCTCAGGTTGCTGTGGCCGAGGTGAGTGGCGATGATCGAGTCTCGGACGTCGCGGTCCATCATCACGGTCGCCGCGGTGTGGCGGATCTGATGGGTCGTGAAGTGCTTGGCGCCGACCTTCCTGGCGAGGCGAACCCAGATCGGCCGGACCCCTTCCGGCGTTATGCGACGGATCGGCCGGTTGGTGTCCAGGGTTACCCACAGCCATTCCGAGGCGTCGCGCCGAAGAGCGAGATATTCGTTGACTGCCTCGACCACGATCGGCGGCGCGAGAAGCAGCTGGTGGCCTCCACCCTTCTGGATCACCCAGGCACGCTCGAACTCCCGACGAGTGACCTGGAGCGCCTCACTCACCCGCGCCGAACTGCCGAGCAGGTAGAGGAAGAGTGCGCGGTCGCGAGCCTCGACCAGGCTCATTCGAGGTCGCCGAGGCAACAGGTAGATGAGGAGGTGGCGGAGATCGTCCTCATCGAGCGGCCGCGGCGTCCCTCGCGGCGCCCGGACCCGCGCCACCACCAGGAAGAGCTCGGGCGAGACCAGCCGGCGGCCGCCCGCCCAACGCAGCAGCTCGCGCAGGACGCTGGAGGCGATGCGCTGGCTCGAGCGCGACTTGCCGGTGGCGATCAGCCAATCCTGAAAGGCCTCGATGTGTTCCCCTTGCAGCTGGCCGGTGGCGTTGACCCCCCGTTCGGCGAGAAAGGCGACGAAATGCTTGGTTGCCCAGGAGTACGCGAGTTCGGTGCCCGGCCGGTTGCCCTGACGGCGCCCAGCCCGCATCCAGTCGTCGGCCATCTGTTCCAACCCGGCCACGCCATTGAGAACAACGGGCGGGAACAGTGAAGCGGGCGGAGCCAAGTTGAGGCCGAAGTGACTTGAGTTCGCCGCCGATGCGGCGACGAGAGCTTCGGGGATGGCGATGGCTCTCGGGAGAGTATCACGTCCCTATCGTTTCCAGCGCACGAACCTATCGCCAAAGGAGTAGAGTGGCGCGATGGATCTTCGGCGGGTTCAGGACGCCGCCAAGGAGCTCGGGGTGGGCGAGGCGACCATCTGGCGCTGGCTCAGCTCGGGTCTCCTGAAGCGCTACAAGAGCAAGCCCGGGGCTCCTCGAGCCACGTTCGTCGACCTCATCCAGGTAAGGAAGCTGAGGGAGCGGCCACCCATTATCCCGGTCCGTCGGACCGAAGGAAATCAGTCATGAAGCGCAAGCTCATCGCCATCGGCATCGCGGTCGGCGTCTTCTTCGTCCTCTTCTTCGCGGCAGGCCTATGGGTCAACTCGCAGTTCTTCGTGACCGGCGCCGACGGCATCACGTACCTGCCGACGGATCAGGCGTCGCGGGACGCAATGGCTACCGCGTCAGGCAGCTACTTCGTCCCGAGCATGGTTGTCGGAGTGATAGCCGCGGCCCTCTACTACTGGTTGTCGTCGCCAAATAAGTCGGTCGCCGAGCCGGTCGAAAAGAAACCTGCCGACAACGACTGGAAGAAGGACTACCCGGGAGGCGGCGTCAGCTAGACCGACCGCTCGAACTGGCCCGGCGCGACCGTGGGTCAACGGTGCCACAAAAGAAAGGACCCCCGGAGCAGGAGCTCCGAGGGCCCAGCGCAGAGGGGGGAAGTGGCGAGGTCAGCCGGCCGGCGCAGGAGCGGACGCGGGAGCCGCTGTGGCAGGCGCAGTGGCCACCGGCGCCACCGCAGGCCCGACTGCCAGCCCGCCCGGAAGTACGGTCAGGGCCGGGACCACGGCGGCCGGCGCCTTGACCAGCGCGCGAGAGATCGCGTACACCGCGACCGGGACCGCCATCCCGAGAATGCCGCCGACCACCTGGATGGCGGCCGCCAGCCCGGCGCCGTGCGCCTGAGCCGGGTCGATGTAGCCGAGCGTCACCAGGAGCCCGACCACGGCGGTGAGCACGGTGACCCAGAACTCGGTCGTCTTGTAGCCGCGGCGAATCGTTGGAGTCATAAGGCGAGGAACCTCCTGTGGCGCCGCGCGGAGCTCGCGGCGAAGCGGCCGGAGTTAAGCGACTCCGGCGATCGCGTCCCAGACGACGCCCATCTCGGCGGAGATCGCGGCGTCGTCCGAGTTGAAGTCGAGGCCCTGCGACGCGAGGGCCTGAGTGAAGGCGACCGTGAAGTCGCCCGGCCGCTGGAGGACGCCCTTCGCCAGCACGACACGGTTCGCGTGGTTCGTCGTCCCGGCCGCCTCGTTCGAGATGGAGATCGCGGCGGCGGTCATCGCGATGGAAACCCTCTGTTGGAAGAGAGACGAATTCCCCTGATCGTTGACGTAGCGCCAGGGGTCGATCGGGTTGAGGCCGTGCGACGCCGTCCACTTAGCCTGCAGGGTGGCCGCCACGTCATCCAGTCCACGTGCAACGGAGCCAGCCGCCGTAGATCCTCATCTGATTTCCTCCTTGGAGTTCGATAAAGGAGCGCGCCCGGTAGCTCCCGATGCCGATCGCCGTCGCCGCAGAGCGCCACGTGTAGGTCACGCGGGTGATCCCGAACGGGTACTCCTGCCGCGGGTTCCCGAACTGGCCCTGGATCTCGTTCCATCCGTCGCGGCGAGGCGCCGCCTGATAGTTGTCCCATGCTTCCATTCGGGCGTCCATCTGGCCCTCGAGGATGATCGTCCCGGCCTTCGCGAGCGTGAAGTTGGCGCCAGCGACCTCGAGGGCTCCCGAGCTCGTCAGGAGCCCGGTCGCAGGAATCGCGATGTCGACCACAACCGTCGTGACCGGAACTACCG
>JALZAP010000010.1 GCA_030948245.1 Candidatus Dormiibacterota bacterium
GTCGTCTCCGACCTCTTCTACGGCGGCAAGCTGATCCACGAGTCACCCCACCCTCGGATGCCGCTGCCGTGGCCGTTCGACCGCGAGCTGGTCTGGGTCGACACCGGCGCCCAGGAGGAGTACCGCGATGCCCAGCGCTCGGTCGCCAACGAGTTCGAGGTGGCGCTCTGCAAGGACATCACGACGATCGTGCGCAAGCGGGTCCGCAAGGCGAAGCTGGCCGTCATCGCGATGTACAACTCGCAGGTCAACCGGCTGACCAGCGCACTGAAGGGGATCGTCCCACCCGACGACATCGAGTCGGTCGACGCCTTCGAGGGCCGCGAGTCGGACGCCGTGATCCTCTCCCTCGTCCGCTCCAACGACCGCGCCGCGATCGGCTTCCTCAACGATCCCAACCGCGTCAACGTCGCCATCTCGCGGGCCAAGAAGCTGCTCGTCATCGTCGGCGACTCGAAGACCGTCATCGGCGGTGCGCCGGAGCTCTTCGGCCCGCTCTTCGAGCACGCCAAGGCCGATGGCCTGGTGGTCGGCGTCGGCGCGGTGGTCACGGCCTGCCAGCGGGTCGGGGTCCGCTCCCAGGTCCAGCGGCTCTCGCGTCCCCGACGGGGCGATCGCCGGCGCCAGAACCGCCGCCGCCGGCGTGGCCGCGAGCAGATCCTGCCCGTGGCGGAGACGGTCCCCGACGGGCCGAACGGCGTCCAACCCAACGGCGCCCAGCCTCACGACGTCGAGAGCGGCGAGCTCGAGCAGCTGGTCGTCACGGCCGAGCCGGAGGCGACGGCGGCCAACGGCGAGAAGCCGAAGCGCCGGCGAGCGCCCAAAGCCGCGCTGGTCGACTCGGCGGTGGCTGATGCCGTTACACCCGAGGCACCGGTCGCAACCGAGCCCGAACCGAAGCCGAAACGGGTCCGCGCGCCGCGCAAAGCCGCGACCCCGCCAGAACCCGAGAGCTAGTCGAGCAGCCAGTCCGGCAACGAAGCCGGCCGGCCTTGACCTGACAACCTCGCCGGCTCCGCGTCGTTCGAGCTTGTCGGCAACCGGCGATCGGCGGTCCCGTTGCCGTGGGGACCGGTGCTTGAAAGCCGTCCGATCTTGCTTCGCTTAACATTCCCCGATCACTTGAGCGAGGGATGCGTCTTTTGCCAGATCGTCGAGGGGACCGCGCCTGCCAGCGTCGTCTACTCGGACGGGACCGTGATGGCGTTCATGGACATCGCCCCCATCGTCCCCGGGCACCTGCTCGTCATCCCCAAGCGGCACGCCGAGCTGGTCGGCGACCTGCAGGGAGCTGAAGGAACCACCTGCTGGATGATCGCCGCCACCCTGGCCAAGGCGCTCCGCGGCTCCGGTCTGAGGGTGGAGGGAGTGAACCTATTCGTCGCCGACGGCGAGGCCGCCTTCCAGGATGTCCCCCATTTCCACATCCACGTCATCCCGCGCTATGCGGGCGATGGTTTCAGCCTCTCGTTTCCACCCGCCTATGGAGAGCCGGTGGAGCGGACGGTGCTCGACGATGCGGCGGCCCGTATCCGGGGCGGCCTGGGCGGCTAGCGCCCGACCACGCTAGCCGGCCTTCTTCGCTCCGACCAGGCGGGAGATGGCGGCGGACAGAGCTGCGGGGGTTGTCTTCCACTTGAGCAGCGCGGCGGCGACGCCTGCCGGAGGTCGCTGATACGACTCCTGGTCGTTGGTCAGCAGGACCACCGCGGAGCCGCGACCAACCATGGAGGTAACCACGTCGCGGCCGCTGCCGTCAGGCAGGCGGGAGTCGACGCAGACGACATCGGGCAGGGAGCGGTCGAAGAGAAGGCCGGCCGTGGCGGCATCGTTGGCGATGTCGACGCGGTAGCCGTCCATCCGGAGCTTGATCGAATAGAGGTTGGCGATGCTGTGGTCGTCCTCGACGAGCAGGACAATTGGTCTGGGATCTTGCATCCGGGCGTCAGCATACACAACGACACAGTCAGCTTTGGGCGTCATATGGGCGTCAGATGGTCAACAGTCCCTGATAGCAGTGCGGGGACGTTGCGGTACGGTGTCGTACTGGAAGTGGCGCCCATCCCCGTGACCGGCCTTGAGATCGTTGGCGAGCTCGACCTTCCCTCCGCCGGGCATATGGCGCTCGACGAGGTCCTGCTGGACGCCGTCGGCGCGGGCCGTCGCCCACCGATCCTCCGTTTTTGGGGCTGGGTCGAGCCGACCCTCGTCCTCGGCTCCAGCCAGGCGGTGGCGAATGAGCTCGACCTCCCCGCCGTAGGGCGGCGTGGCTTCACGGTCGTCCGCCGGCTCTCGGGCGGCGGGACGATGCTCGCCGAGCCGGGCCGGACGATCACCTGGTCGCTCGTCATCCCGATGGAGCCGATCGCGGGGATGTCGTTCATTGAGTCCTTCGCGCACCTCGACCGTTGGGCGGTGGACACACTCCGCTCGCTCGGCGTGGACGCCGGCTACCGGCCCATCAACGACATCGTCTCGCCGGCCGGCAAGATCGCCGGGGCCGCCCAGGCTCGGCGCCGGGGTGCCCTCCTCCACCACGTCACGATGGCCTACTCGATGGACCCGGACCTCCTCACCGAGCTTGTCCGGATCGGCCGCCCGGCCGTCTCCGAGCGGGGCGTCCGGAGCGCCGACAAGAAAGTCTCGCCGCTGGACACCCTGGTCGCCCTGCCCCGCGCCGAGGTGGTGGCGATCCTGGCCGCGACGTCCGGCGCTGAACCCGGCCGCCTCGAACCGGCCGAGCTTGAGGCGGCGGCGACGCTCGCCACCGCCAAGTACTCTCGGCCGGAGTGGATCTACCGACTACCCTGATCCAATGATTGACGGCGCCACCCTCGAGGCCATCCGCCGCGTCGAGCAGACCCCTCTCCGCGAGCTCGTCAACGTCTCCATGGAGGACGTCACCACCCAGATGGACTCCCTCCTCAACCCGGAGCTCGACAGCTCGTCCTTCTACCACCGCTGGGAGACCCAGCAATGGGCAGTCTCCGACCTCGACTTCAGCGCCGACAAGGTGCAGTGGGCGAACATCCCGCCGCCGGTGCAGAAGGCTCTGCGGACGACGATGATCCTGTTCTTCGTCGGTGAGCAGATCGTCACCGACACCCTGGCCCCGGTCCTCCATGCCGCACCGCTGGAGGATGAGCGGATCTTCCTGGCGACCCAGATCGCCGATGAAGCCCGCCACACGGTCTTCTTTCAGCGCTTCTTCGAGGAGGTCCTCGGCCACGAAGGCGGAATTCATTCGGCCATGCTCGAATTCCGGCCCAAGACGCGGGCTGGCTACCGGCGAATCTTCGACGTCGAGCTGGTCAACGCGATCGACGCCTGCCGCCTCGAACCCAGGGACCCGGTCGCGTTCGTCGACGCGATCGTCACCTACCACCTCGTGATCGAGGGCTTCCTCGCCCTCGGCGGCCAGCGCCAGACCCTTAGGTTGCTCCGCAAGATAGGGATCTTGCCCGGCTTCGTCAACGGCTTCACCGCCGTCGCCCGGGACGAGTCGCGGCACATCGGGTTCGGGGTCCTCGCGCTGAGGCGCCGCGTCGCCGAGAACCCCGAGATGGCGCGAGTGATCGCCAAGAAGGTCTACGACCTGGTCCCGTCGGCGGTTGACGTCGTCATCGGGCCAGACGAGAAGCTACCCTTCGACGACATCTCGGAGGTGCCCGAGCCGATGCGGTTGAACGTCCTCGAGGCGCGCGACTTCGTCATCGACTCCCTCAGCAAGCGGCTCCGCTCGTCGGGTCTCTCCGACAACGTGGTGGGCGAGATCGACCACCACATGCGCTCGCTCTACGCCGACGCCTGGTCGCGCTACGAGGCGAACCATGGCGTCGAGCACCCGGTTCGCTACTGGGAGCGAGTCACGGCGAACGCCTGACCCGGAGCAGACCGCTGCCCGTCCTCTCCACCGGTAGGGCGAAGTCGAACCGGTCGAGCGCCAGGGCCAGGTCGACGTCCCCGGCCGGAAAGCCGGGAACCGCGCCCGCCGCGAGCTGGGCATAGCGGCCAGAGGCTCTGAGCGTGCCCAGGAGCTCCTCCAGGTCGAGGTCGCGATCCCTGAGCAGGCCGGCCAGGTAGTCGGCGCAGGCGGCGTCCTCTGGGTGGTCGGGCCGGCTTTCGACCAGGGTGACCACGTCGGGCTCCAGCTCGAGGACGCTGCGCGCCGTGGCACCCGCCACCACGAGGCCCGCAGCGAACAGCCCGGTCGCACCAACGGCAGCGGCGAGCGTCTGGACGCCGGCGCTGGAGCGCTGGACCAGGGTCCGGCCGGCGAGGTTGGCTGCGGCGATCATCGTCGGCGAGTTGCTGATCGCCACGCCGGCGACCGGCAGCCCGTCGACCTCGGCCGATAGAACTGCGCCGGGGATCCCGGCGGCCACCTCTCGAGCCCGCTCCAGGTCGGCGACGTAGAGGACCTCCCGGGCGCCCCCGGCGAGCGCATAGGCGCTGACCGTGAAAGCGCGCAGCACGTCGATCACGACGACCACCCCGCGACCCTCCCGGGCGCCCTCGACGCCACCCGACCGAACGATCCGCACGGCGCGACCTAGAGGCTGAGTTCGGTGCCGGCGCCCTGCACGCGGGCCGCGCTGTAGACGAGGTCGGCGGCCACCGCGTCCTCGACGGCGTGGCCCATCGACTTGTAGACGGTGAGCTGCTCCTGGGTGGTCCGGCCGGCCCGGCTGCCGGAGATGACCTCGCCCAGCTCTGCGGCGGCGGCCGGGTCGAGCCCCAGCAGCTCATGGGCGCCGGCCGGGTAAGGCTTGAACGCGTCCCGGTGCTCGACAACCAGGAGATCCGCGGCCAGGATCGTCGCAGGGTCCAGCTCGGGTCCGCCCGCCGACGAGCCGACCGAGGTGACGTGGGTGCCGCGCCGGAACCAGGCGGGCTTGCTGACGGGACTCGTGGCGTCGGTGCAGAAGCAGACGACGTCGGCGTCCCGCGCGGCCTCCTCGAAGGAGGTCACGGCAGTCGCTCCGAACTCGGCGGCCAGCGCCCGGGCGTGGTCCGGGTTGCGGCTGGCGACGCGGACCTCGGAAAAGTCGCGCACGCGCTCGTGCGCCAGGAGGTGGAAGCGCCCCTGCACGCCGGCCCCGAGCACCGCCAGAACGCGCGCGTCGGGCCTCGCCAGCGTTCTGGTCGAGACGGCGGTCGCGGCGCCGGTCCGGGCGGCGGTTATGTGCGTGCCGTCCATTACCGCCAGGGGCGTGCCGTTGACCGCGTCGAAGAGCGCGATCAGTGCCTGGTGGGACGGCAGGCCGCGCTCGTGGTTCTTGGGAAAGACCGAGACCAGCTTGGTCTCCAGGATCCCGTCGAGGTAGCCGGGCATTGCGCCGAGGAGGCCGTCAGCGCTCCGTGCCGCGATCCGGGGCGGTACCGATGCTCGTCCCGCGCTGAGCCCGACGAAAGCCTCGGCGAGCCGCTCGATGAGGCGGTCGAGGTCGAGCAGGCGGCGGACCTCCGCCTCCGAGATGAACAGCACTCGGTCAGACCGAGGTAATCAGTACTTCGGGCGCTGGCGCGCCTCGCGTTCCTGCTGGCGCCGGAGCACGGCCATCGCAAACAGCATGCAGGCGACCATCGCCATGACTACGGTCGGCACCAGGTCGCCGGAGCGGGCGCCGGCGGCGAGGATGAAGGCGCCACCGAGGAGCATGAAGCCGAGGCCCTGGTAGCGGGTCCACTGGCGCGCCGTGGGCCGGCCTGCGCCGGGTCCGGCAAGCCAGCCGAAAGCACGCGGGAAAACGGCCAGGCCGAGGCCCGAGAAGATCAGGAAGAAGCCGGCGAGGAGCAGGAAGCCGTGGGTCAAAGCAGCCATGTCGCCCAAGCAGTCTGAGCTAGGAGAGCTGGGTCGGCAAGGGGGTAGGCCGCGCGGAGGCTTCGCCGAGCACGGCCGACAGGGGGGACTCCCCCCTCAAATCAAGTGACCCGTGTCGTTCCAGAGCTGCAGGAGGCTTTCCCTGGCGTCCCGGCGGAACACCGAGACCGCGGCGGTTTCCAGGTTGAGACGCGCGCCGGCGGCATCCGGAAGGGCGAGGAACTCGAGCGCCAGCACGCGCAGGAAGTGGCCGTGGCTGAAGACGATCACGGCGCCCTCGGTCTCGCCTCCGAGCTTGTCCAGGAAGCGAGCCGCGCGGCTCCGCACCTGCTCGACCGACTCTCCGTTCGGGCAGCCGTCCCGCCACAGGTTCCAGTCCGGCCGGCGCTCGAGAATCTGCTTGGTGGTGATCCCGTCGTAGTCGCCGTAGTCCCATTCGACGAGGAGCGGCTCGCGGATGGAATCCGGGAAGCCGGCCAGCTCGGCGGTGCGGACCGCCCGCTGGAGGGGGCTTGAGTAGACGCTGTGGAAGCGCTCCTCAGCCAGCCGTGGCCGGAGGCTCCGTGCCCGGTCCTCGCCCTCGGGGAGCAGTGGGATGTCGGTGACGCCGGTGTGGCGGCCGGACTGGCTCCATTCGGTCTCGCCGTGGCGGACCGTGAAGATGTCTAGCGTCCGAGTACCTCAGGGCGGCCGGTGCGGAGGCTGCGGGCCGCGGCTTCGATGACGGCCCCGGCCCGGAACCGCTTGGCCGGGTTGACACAGACGAGGCCGATGGCAACCTTCAGGTCGACCGGTTTCAGAGCCTCGCTGACCGTCTCCATCAGGCGGTTGGCGGTGTGCGCGGTGCCCGACATCTCCGCCTCTGGCAGGAGGACCACGAACTGGGCCGGCATCCTCTTCAGCAAACCTGGGGTGTCGACATCGCGGAGGGCCCCGATGAGGGCCGCGGCCATCGCCTTGAGACCGTCGGCGTTCCCGGAGCCGTAGTCGTTCTGGGTCCGCAGCTCGACCAACAGGACGCCCAGCCACCGGCCGTAGCGGTTGCCGCGGGCCAGCTCATCCTCCAGGATCGGCCGGACGAAGCGCTCGTTGAAGAGCTTGGTGGTGCGGTCGACGACGTGCAGGGGCAGCGACTCGGGGTCCTCCAGGCGCACCCCGCAGGTGGGGCAGAAGATCGCGCCGGACGGGACTGCGTTGCCGCAGGCTGGACAGGGAGGCGTGTCGCCCGGACGACGGCGCAGGAGATCGCCCAGGGGCATGGCCTAGTTAGGGTAGCAGCGGGTCGTGGGGGCCTCGTACTGGGGCGGGAGGACGCTCCCTCTCGTACGAAATCAGCTGGCTACCGAGACGGTACCGCCGGCAAGCCAGTTATCGGCCCACTCCGAGATGGCGCCCAGGATCGGCTGCACGGCTCGGCCGCGGGCGGTGAGCCGGTAGCTGACCCTGACCGGGGGTCCGGGATCGACAAGCCGCTCCACCATGCCCTCTTGCTCGAGCTCGCGGAGGCGCTCGGTAAGAACCCTGTCGCTGATGCCGGGAATGCCCGCCAGGAGTTGGTTGAAGCGAGCCGGTTTGGCCATCAAGGCTTTAACCACCGCCCCCGTCCAACGCTTGCCGATCAGCTCGATTGCCCGCTGGAAACGAGCGTCATGATCCACGACCCCGCCAGCCACGACGGCCATTCTAGGCGTTCATCGGGGCGCAGTCATGGCCTTTTTGGCGGTTGGGCATGGCCGGTGAATATACACGCTCGGCGGCCCTTGCACAGCCTGGAAGACCGCTGTGAAAAAGTGATAGCACTGATATCACTGAAGCGCTCGGAACCCGCTTCGTACCGGCCCTCGAGCAAGTCAAATGCCCTGCTCTTGGTGTACGTTTTCAGTTAGTCGAACTCTTCGGTGTGGAGGTGATCGGGTGGACTATCAGGTGAGGGACGAGGAGGTCCGCGTTCTGTTCGTCGAGGACGATCCGGCGGTCGCCCAGATGTACAAGCTGAAGCTGGAGCTGGACGGCTACGCCGTGACCGTGGCGCCGGATGGCGAGGCCGGCCTGAAGATGGCGAAGGAGTCGCGGCCCGACATCGTCTTCCTGGACATCCGCCTGCCCAAGATGGATGGCTTTGCCGTCCTCGAGGAGCTTCGCGGCGACCCGGACACCAAGGACATCCCGGTCGTGATC
Source organism: Candidatus Dormiibacterota bacterium (assembly GCA_030948245.1). Taxonomy (GTDB): domain Bacteria; phylum Chloroflexota; class Dormibacteria; order Dormibacterales; family Dormibacteraceae; genus UBA6019. The sequence goes on from JALZAP010000010.1 coordinate 8,003, forward strand.
CTCTCCAATTACTCGGAGCAGGAGCTGGTCGAGCGAGGCCTCAAACTCGGCGCGCTGGAGTACCTCATCAAGTCGGAGACGACCCCCGCCAAACTGTCGAAGGGCGTCGAAGGCTGGCGCTCGGAGACCACTGAGACGAGAGGCCGCTAGCCGGCCTTCTCCTTCCCCGCCGGTGGGGATGGTGCGGCAGACCGCAGCCGAGTTGCAGCGGTGGGCCTAGAATTGCGCTGTTGCGTTAGTTTTTGCGAAGCGCTTCGGCTCCGAGCGCGCCCAGGCTCTCGTCGAGTTTGCGCTCGTGTCGGTGATCCTCGCACTGCTACTCGGAGCCGTGGTCGAGTTCGGCTTTCTCTTCTCCCACAAGCTTGAGCTGACCAACGCCTCCCGCACGGGGGCGCGCTGGGCATCGCTCCACTCGACCAGCTGGACCGCCGTCGCCAACCCCGATTCGAACACCATCGAGGGGCAGGTGCGAGCGGCGGGAGGCACCTCACTGGTCCCCAACGACGACCAGCACATTGCGATCGAGTACTTCAACGTCACGGGCGCGACCCAGACCCTCTGCGGCCAGTACCGGGTCACCGGTGCCGCGTTCTCCCCCGCCGCCGGCTACAGCCAGGCGACCTGCGTCATCCCCGGCAACCTGGTCCGGGTGACGCTCACCAACTCCTACCCGCTGCTGACCAAGCTCCTCGGCGGCGGGGTGGGCGCCAATGTGACCGTCAAAGCTGTGACGGTGATGCCGGTGATGGTGTGAACCGGCGCTCCCGCCAGCGCGGCCAGTCGCTGGTGCTCGCGGCGCTCTTGATCACCGCGCTGACCGGCTTCGTCGGTCTCGCGGTGGACGGCGGCGAGGCGGCCAACGAGCAACAGATCGTCCGCAGCGCGGCTGACGGAGCCGCCCTGGCGGGCGCCTACTCGATCGGCAAGGGCAGCACGATCGCGAACGCGACCATCCTCTCCGGACAGGTCCTGGCGGCCGTCCCGCTGCCGGCCAGTGATCTCACCATGACCTACCTCGATTCGGCCGGGACCGTCACAGCCGTGCCCGCATCGGTGGCCAAGGTTCGCGCGGTGGTCATCGACAACCACACGACCTACTTCCTGACGGCGCTTGGCGTCCCTACGCTGCGCCTTACCGCGACCGCCGAAGCCAACGTCCCAGGCCCCTCTGGGGGAACCGTGGCCCCCTGCGCGCTGTGCATCATGGGTCCCTCCGGCTCCACCATCAACGAATCCACCTCGAGCTCCGTGATCGTCACTGGTGGGATCTTCGTCGCCAACTCGGACACCCAGACCTTCAACAACAACTCCTCGCTCTCCGACAGCGCGACGCCGACCTCCTTGATCTACTTCGGGGGGAACAACAACAACAGCGGAAGCGGAGTGACGATAACGCCTGCCCCCATCGTCCGAGCCGGGATCGCCGACCCCCTCTCGGCGATACCGGTGCCCGTCGTTGCCGGAGCAGCCGCCGCCTCGTACACCGCCCCCGCCGGCGCGTCCAACCTGACTCCCGGCGTTTACTCCACGGTGACGGTCCCGGCCACAGCCACCCTCACCCTCCTCCCGGGCACCTTCGTCTTCACGACCCTCCTCAACATCACCGGCGGGACCGTGATCGGCTCGGGCGTCACGCTCTTCTTCGCCTGCGCCGCCTACCAGACCGCCTGCGGGAACGGAGCCAGTGGAGGCCACCTGACGATGAGCCTTGGCAGCCTGACGCTGTCACCACCCACCTCGGGGACGTACTTCGGCCTGACCGTCTTCGCCGACCGCAAGAACGTGGCCGGAAACACCTTCAGCCAGGGCACCGTCAACGTGACCGGGACGTGGTACACCCTCCTCGAGGCGGTCAGCGACACCCACACCGGCGACTCTCCCAACTTCGGGCAGATGGCCATCGCAAGCCTGACCATTGCCAACAATGACGTCGTCCACGTCAGCGAGTCGAGCACCACGTCCTACGGCACCGGTACCAGCACCATCGGGCTCACGCTGTGACCTCGGAGACCGGGCGCCGGTCGATCGCGGGCCAGGCGATGGTCGAGTTCGCCCTCGTCTCGATGGTGATGCTCGTCTTCGTCCTCGGTCTGATGGACTTCGGCTTCCTCTTCGCAGGCCGCGTCAGCGCCTACGAAGCGACCCGGGTTGCGGTGCGCTATGCGGCGGTCCATCCGACCTCCTGGAGCGCGGCGGCGTCTCCGGGCGGGAACACTATCGAGGGCAACCTGATCCTGACCTCGGTCCCCGCCAAGGTACCCAACGACGACGCCCACCTGACCATCAGCTACCTGGTGCCGGGAGCCGGCGCGGCGGTGCTCTGCGGGAGGTGGAGCGCGGCCGGGGCGGGTTCCTTCGTACCGCAGGCCGGCTACACCCAAGCGACCTGCGTCGTCAGCGGGCGGCTGGTGAGGATCCAGGCGACCTACCTCTACAGCTTCATCACGCCCTTCCTGAAGTCGGCCTTTGGCAGCCTCACCATCAACACCGACGCCAGCGCCCTGGTCGAGTGAGCGACACTCGCGCCCGCGGTGGCCGGCGTCTCGCTTTGGCGGGACCGCTTTGTTACTGTGCGCTCGCAGTCATGCTCGCAGTGGATTCCGGCCCATGACCTCAGCCGAGCCGGCCGTCCCCCGGCCGGGCAGACGCGAGATCCTGATCGCCGAGGACGACCCGCTCAACCGCGTCCTGCTGGCGACCTTCCTGGAGGAGGCGGGCTACCGGGTCGGGGTGGCCGCCAACGGGATGCAGGCGCTGAAGCTGATCCGGGAAAGCATGCCCGACCTCGTCATCACCGACGTGAACATGCCCGAGATGAACGGGCTTGAGCTCTGCCGGCGGCTGCGCTCGCATCACAAGCTGGCACGCATCCCGATCATCATGCTTTCCGGCCTCGTCGAGCCGCCCGAGATCCTGGCCGGCTACGCGGAGGGAGCCGACGACTACGTCGGCAAGCCGATCGACTTCGCGGTGCTCGGGGCCAAGATCGAGGCCCTGATGCAGCGCAGCAGGGACACGGATGCCGGCGATCCCAAGGCAGGCGTGATCCTCTTCATGCACGCCAAGGGCGGCTCCGGAAGCACAACCCTCGCCGTCAACCTCGCCTGTCTCCTGCAGCGCATCTCGGCGACCGGCGCATGCGTCCTCGACCTGAGCCTCGGCTTCGGCAACGCCGCCTATCAGCTGGGCCTCAAACCGAGGCTCTCGCTCGCCGACCTCGCCCTCCAGCCGACCGAGGAGATGACCGACGCGATGTTCGCCAAGTTCATCTCGACGGTGCCCGGCGGACCCGCCCTGGTCCGGGCGGCCGACCGGCCCGAGCACGGGCAGCTGGTCAGCATCCCCTCGATCCAGCTGGCGCTGGCCCACCTCCGCGAGCGCTACCAGTACATCCTGGTCGACTCGCCGCCAAGCCTGAGCGAGCACGTGCTTGCGGCCGTCGACGCCGCCGACCTGGTCTGGGCCATCACCGGTCCGACGCGGGCCGAGCTCACCGCCACGAGGGACCTGTTGAAGCTCTTCGACCGACTCGAGGTGGCCCCCGGGCGCCGGCTCCTGATCCTTGACGAGAACCGGCCGGACATTCCGGCGGTGGATGCGGAGGGAATCCTGGGCCGGCGGCCGGACGTAAGCATCCGCTTCTCAGCCGACATCATGGACGCGATCGACAGCGGCGCACCGCTTGCCCAGTCAGCCCCCGACGCAGAATCCCTGGGGACGATTGCCGAGCTCGCCGCCGGTCTCGAGGACCGTCTGCTCCGAGCTGCCGGCCGCAACCCGGCGCGCGGACTCGCCCGAAAGGCGCAGGCGAGCCCTTAGCAGCCGGCTAGTGCCGCCAGCTGGTTTCCCCGGCGGCCATGACGCGGCTGGTCGGCATGAGGTCGACACCGCGCGGGTGGAGGACGATCAGGACCACCGCGAAGATCACCCCGACGACGATCGGCCCCCAGTTCAGGGGAACCCCGACGAAAATCCCGAAGACGACCTGGTAAAGCACCAGGAGGATGGCGTACATGATCCCCATCCGGATCCAGCTGACATTCGCCTCGGGATCGAAGGACGCCGTCGCCATCCCGAAGCCGAAGACGACACCCGCCACCGATGCGTTGATTCCGAGGTATTTGTCGAACTGGAAGATGCTGGTCGCGAAGGTGCTGGCGGTGCTCCCGACGATGAGCAGGACGCCCATCAGCAACATCACGACCGACAGCGCTCGTTCTCTCATGGCTTATCCTCAGGCGGCGGTTTTGCGGCAGGGAGCGTGATCGTGAAGCTGCTCCCGGCGCCGACTTCGCTGACGACGCCGATGTCGCCGTCCATCAGCTGCGCGAGGCGCCGGCTCACCGGGAGGCCGAGACCTGTGCCGTCGGCCTTGACGCCGACCTGCGTGTAGTCCTCGAAGATCCGGACCAGCTGGTCGGCCGCGATCCCCATCCCCGTGTCTGTGATGACGATCTCGATCTTTTTCCCGGCCGGGTGGCAGTGGATCCGGATCTTCCCGCCGGCGGAGGTGTGCCGGATCGCGTTGGAGAGCAGGTTCCAGAGGATCTGGAGCAGGCGGCGCCGGTCCGCCTCGACCCAGTAAGCCTCTTCGCCGGTGCCGAGCTCGATCTCGAGGCCGCTCTCGTCGACCAGTGGCTGGACCTGGCTGGCCGCGTCCTCGACGATCTCGCCGACCGCGAATCGGGCGATCTCGAGCTCCATCTTCCCGGACGCGATCTTGGACAGGTCGAGGGAGTCGTTGACCAGGGCCAGCAGGTGGCGGCCCGCCGCCTCCACGTTGGTGACGTACCGCGCCTGTTTCTCGTTCAAGGGGCCGACCCGCTCCAGCTTGAGCAACTCGGCGAACCCCAGGATCGAGTTGAGGGGCGTGCGCACCTCGTGGTTTACGATCGCGACCAGCCGGGACTTGGCGTCGCTCTCCTGCCGGGCGGCATCGGCCCGCACCCGGTCGCTGACATCGGTGGCCAGGGCGACCATGCCGATCACATCTCCGGCGTCGTTCCGGATCGGGTCGTAGCTGGCCTCCAGGAAGAGGTCGATGGCTTCCAGGCGAATGAGGCCGGTAAAGCTCTCGCCGGCCAGCCCTCGGCGAACGTGCTCGACCGCCTCGGGGATACCCGCGAGGACCTCGAAGACGTTCGAACCGGCAACGAGCCCGGTCCCCCCAACACCGAGTAGCGAGAGGGCGCGTCCCTGGCTGAGCGTCACCGTGCCCTCCCCGTCGCACGCGAAGAGGATCACCGGCGCCGCGGCGACGACCCTTGCCAGCAGGTCCTGGCTGTCGCTGAGCCGGTCCCGGTCGCTGAGGTCGCGGATCGATCCCGAGAAGGAGGGCGTCCCATCCGTATCCAGCCGAGAGATGGAGAGCTCGAGCGGAAACTCGGCGCCGTTCGCTCGCCGGCCGACCAGTTCGATCCGGCGGGTAAACTCGGGGGCGCCTTCCGCCACGTTCCGCCGGACGCCGACCCGGTGCGCTTCGCGAAAGCGTTCCGGCATCAGCATCTCGGCCATCTCGTGTCCGATGACCTCTTCCCGGCGGTAGCCGAACATCCGCTCGGCCGCCGGGTTGAACGCGGTGATCATCGCGGCGGCGTCGATGACGATCATGGCGTCGAGGGTCGCCTCGATGACGGCCGCATTGCGCGCCTCGCTTGCTTTCAGGGCGGCTACTGCGGCCATCGCCTCCGTGATGTCCTCGACCTGGGAGACGAAGAATTTGACGGTGCCGTCGTCGCCGCGAATCAGGGATGAATGGAGCCGTCCCCAGATCAGGCGGCCATCGCGATGCTTGTACTGGAGGTCGGCCACGTGACTGTCCTCGTCCCCGCGCACCAGGCGCCGAGAGGAGGTGACCGTGGCCAGGAAGTCGGCTTCGCTGAGGAAGGCTCCGGCGTGCCTCCCAACCATCTCTTCGCGTGCGTAGCCCAGCATTGCGCAGAGCGCCTCATTCACGCGCAGGTAGGTGCCGCGCGGGTGGATCAACGCCATTCCGACGCCCGATCCCTCAAAGGCGCCCGTGAACTGCTCGACGCTGTCCCGAAGCGCCTGGCTCGCCAGCTCCTGCTCGGTGATGTCCTGACAGACGCCGAGAAAGCGGATCGGCTTGCCGGAGGCGTCCCGCTCGACGGCGGCCCGCTCGTGGATCCACCTCACCTCGCCGTCCGGTCGGATGATGCGGTGGACGATGTCGTAGATCGAGCCCGATTCATGGGCAACAGCCTGGGCCTGCCGTACGCGCTCGATGTCATCGGGATGCACGCGTTCCCAGAACGCCTCGTTTCTGCCGTCGAACGTCTCCGGTGTGTAGCCGAAGATCGTCATCGTCAGCTCCGACCACTCGTCGCGGCCGGCCTTCTCCGGGGTCAGCCAGGCGACGAAAGTGCCGATCGCACCCACCTCCTGCGACTGCTGGAGGAGGGAGACGCTGTCGACCAGCTCTGAGCGAAGGCGAGCACCCTGGATCACCGAGCCGACCTGTGCTCCCAGGAAGCCGAGGACCTGAGCGTCAGCTTCCGTGAACCTCCTCTTTCCTCTGCTGCTGACGCCCAGGACGCCGACGGCGCGGTCGGCCACCAGCAGCGGCACTGCGACGTGGGCGGTGATGCCGGCCATGGGCGGCGTGACGCCCGCCCTGCTGTCCCGCTGGTAGTCGTTGCTGATGACCGGCTTCCGCTTCAGGAAGGCCTCGCCCAGGATGCTCCGGGTCGGCGCCATGTCCTCGCGCCGGTCCCAATCCTCGATCGCCGTCGTCCCCAGGAGGCGGAGCACCCGAGCGTCGGGCTCCCACCAGCGCAGCAGGGCGTCATCGGCGCCCAGCAGGCGGCTGGCGGCCTGGACGGTCAGGTCGGCCAGCTTGGCGACGTCGAGTATCCCGCCCGTCGCCGCCGCGACCTCGTGCAGGATCTCGAAGACCCGGGCCCTTTCGTTGGCTACCTGGAGCGCCGCGGCCTGCGCACCTTCCAGCTGCGCTTCCGCCGCCCGTCCGGACTTTCGTTGAGCCGCCTGGCCCAGCTCCCGCTCGATCACGGGAACGAGCCGGCTGAGCCGGTCCTTGAGAAGGTAGTCGCTGGCTCCCGCCCTCATCGCCGCCACCGCCGTCTCCTCCCCGATCACTCCGGAGACGATCAGGAAGGGAACATCCACCTCAGCCTCGCGAAGTGTCGACAGCGTGTCCAGGCTGTTCGAGCCGGGAAGGTTGTGGTCGCTGATGACGATGTCAAAGGTCTGGCTGCGCAGCGCGACCCGCATCTCCGCAGCGTCCCGGACGTGCTTCACCGCCACGTCGAAGCCGCCTTTGCGGATCTCGTGCTCAATCAGCAGCGCGTCGGTCGCCGAGTCCTCGACGAGGAGGAGGCGAAGCTTGCGGCCCGCGATTATGGCCATGTCGGGGCGCGGTCGAGGACCGGGCGTACTTCTCCCATCGTTTGGCGAGTCTGGTCAGCCATCCATAACAAAGGCAGTAACGGCCGGCCGGCCTTCCGCCGGGAGTCCTTCGCTCAGCCGAGCCGGCGCGGGGCGGCCTTGTTGAGCTGAAGCCAGTAGGCGCTCAGCAGGCGCAGCGCCGTGGCGAACTGTTTGAAGTCGGAGGGTTTCACGACGTAGCTGTTCGCTCCCAGCCGGTAGCTCTGGGTTATGTCCCGCTCCTCGGCGGAGGCCGTCAGGATCGTTATCGGCACCGAACCGGTGCTGGGGTCGGAGCGAACCGCCCGGAGGACCTCGAAGCCGTCGACGAGCGGAAGCTTCAAGTCGAGTAGAACCAGGTCCGGCCCATCGACGACACTGCGACCCTCGTAGCGGCCGGCGCCGAACAGGTATTCAAGGGCTTCGGCTCCATCGCGGACGACATCGACCTGCTTGGGCACGCCATCTGCCTTCAGCGCATGCAGCGTCAGGGCGAGGTCGGTCGGGTTGTCCTCGACGACCAGGATCCGCGGATCACCCACCGAGCGCAGCTCCGATGGTGAAGTGGAACGTGGCACCCTGGCCCGGCTGGGAGTCCGCCCACACCTGTCCGCCGTGGCGGAAGACGATCCGTTTGACGATCGCGAGCCCGACGCCGGTCCCCGGGAAGTCCTCCGCCCGGTGCGCGCGTTGGAACACGTCGAAGATCTTCTTCGTGTACGCGGGGTTGAAGCCGACTCCGTTGTCACGCACGAAGTAGGCGGGAACCCCCGCCACCAGCTCGGAACCGATATCGACGGTCGCATCTTTGCTGCTGGCCGTGAACTTCCAGGAGTTGCTCAGGAGGTTGACCAGCACCTGCTCGAGCAGCGACTCGTCACCGAAACAGGCGGGCAGTGGGCCGATGGCGACCTTCACCCTGCGTCCCGGCGACGCCGCCTTGAGGGTGGCCACGACGCTATCGACGAGCGGCCTCATCTCAACCGGCCGGCGGTGCAGCTCGGTACGGGTCAGGCGTGAGAACTCGAGCAGGTCGCGGATGAGGTCCGACATCTGGGTCGCCGCCTGGCGGACCCGGCCGAGGTGCCGAACGCCCTCGCTCGACAGCTCCGCCGCGTGCTCGCTCAGGAGGATGTCGGCGAAACCGTCGATCGCCCGGAGGGGTGCTCGGAGATCGTGGGCGACGGTGTAGGAGAATGCCTCCAGGTCGCGGTTCGCCGCCTCCAGCTGCTCGGTTCGCTGAGCAACCCGCGCCTCGAGCCCGCTGTTCAGCGCGCTGACCTCCACCTCCGCCCGCCGGCGCACCGCGAGCTCCCTGGCGCTCGACCCGATCAGTGCGTTGATGTCGGCCGCCAGCGTCCTCAGCTCGGCCGGACCTTCGACGCCCAGCGGTGGCCGGTCGGCCCGGACCGTCGCCGCCCTGACGGCGGAGCTCAGCCGCGTCAGCGGCTGGGTGATCTTCCGATAGACGAAGAAGGTCCCCAGGGCGACCAGCCCGAGGCCGGCCAGCAGGATCTCCAGCTCCTGGCGGAAAAGGCCGTTGGCGGCGGCAAGCGTCTCGCTGACCGTTGCCCCGGCATAGACCTGCCAGCCGGTCCCTGCCGCGGTCGCGGTGCTGTAGAGGCGCGGGATGCCATCGAGGTCGGCCCGCTGGCCGGCCGAAGCCGGCGCCGCGAAGGCGCTGTCGACCAGCGAGGCGCCGATCCACCGCGCCGGCTCTCGGGAACGGGACAGGACCTTCTGGCCGCGGGCGGTCGTCACCAGGAACTCGAGGTGCCGGTCGCCGCCGTAGCGCCTGGCGACTTCGACACCGACGGGCGCAAGGTCGACGAAGGCGACGACGGCGCCTCCGGCAGGGATAGGGGAGGCGCTCATGATGCCGAGAAGGCCGGTCGCCGGATCGAGGCTGGGGGCGTCAAGGATCGGCGAAGCGAGCGCCTCGGGAAGCCAGGCGAGCTCCGCATAGCCGGCTGCTCCGGGTAGCGCTGAGCCTGCGCGGGAGGAGCAGACGATCGATCCGTCCGGCCGGACCAGGTCGTAATGCCCGGCGGTGAACAGGTCCAGGGCGGTGAAGGAGAGCTTGCAGCCGTCGGGGTGCTCGAGCACCTGCGCGATGCCGGGCACCGCCGCAACCGTGGCAACCTGGGCCTGGAGGAGCTTGGTGCTGATGGCGAGGTCGCCGGCGGCCTGCTGCGCGGCATAGCTGGTGGCCCGGTCGGCGAGTG
>JALZAP010000143.1 GCA_030948245.1 Candidatus Dormiibacterota bacterium
CGGCGAGGCCCTGATGATGGCCAACGCGCGCCGGACGACCTCCGAGCAGATGGTCTACCGGACGCTGAAGTCGGTGTCGCCCGACTATTCGCGGATCCCGGCAGAGGTCATCCAGGCTCATCTCGAGGGCCATAAACCACGCCACGGCAACGCCGACGCCAACGTTGCACTGCTCCAGACCGGGCGCTCGCTGCTGATCAGCAACCTGCGCCGGCTGGGCTTCTACAGCAAGGTCCGCCGCGTCCAGGCGCCGGTGCTGATCGTCCAGGGCGAGAAGGACCGGCTCGTCCCGCTCCACTCGGTGCGGCGGTTGATCGAGATCCGGCCCGACTGGGAGCTCCACGTCTTTCCCGGGCTCGGCCATGTGCCGATGCTGGAGGACCCGCCAGGCTTCCTCGAGGTCGTCAGGCGCTGGCTCGCGGACCAGGCCCGGGCCGCCGCTTGACGGCCTACCTCGTCACCGGCGGGACCGGCTTCATCGGCCGCCACCTGCTGGCCGAGCTCGTCAAGGCCGAGGACGCCGAGATCTACGCCCTGGTCCGGCCGCGGTCGAAGAAAAAGCTCGCCGGCTGGGGGGAGAAGGTAACCGCGGTCGAGGGCGATATCGGCAAGAAGGGCCTGGGGGTCAGCGCCGCCGACCGCAGGCGGCTGGCGGGCGCCGAGGTCTTCCACCTCGCCGCCGTCTACGACCTGGAGGCCTCCGAGGAGGCGAACGAGCACGCCAACGTGGAAGGCACCCGCAACGTGGTCGCCTTCGCCAACTCGATCAAGGCCGAACGGCTCCACCACGTCAGCTCGATCGCGGTCGCCGGGGGGTCCTTCAAGGGCGAGTTCACGGAGGACGCCTTCGAAGCCGGCCAGAAGCTCGACCAGCCCTACTACCAGACCAAGTACGAGGCCGAGAAGATCGTCCGCCAGGACGCCAGGGTGCCGATCCGGGTCTACCGCCCGGCGATTGTCATCGGCTCCAGCGAGGACGGCCAGGCCGACCGGGTGGACGGCATCTACTACTCCTTCAAGATCATCCAGCGGCTGCGCGATGCGCTGCCTCCCTGGATTCCCCTGATCGGCGTCGAGGGTGGCCGGCTCAACCTGGTGCCGGTGGACTTCGTCGCCCGGGCGCTGGCCCACATCGCGGCCAGGCCGGGGCTCGACGGACAGACCTTCCACCTGGTCGACCCCTCGCCGAACAGCTTCGGGGACACGCTCAACACCTTCTGCCGGGCAGCTCACGCACCGCAGTTCACGCTCCGCATCGACTCCCGCGCGGCGGCCCTGCTGCCGGGGGACCTGACGGCGATGCTGGAGAGCTGGAAGGTGTTCCAGACGGTCAAACGGCAGGTGCTGGAAGGGGTCAACGTCCCCGAGCCGGCCATCAGCTACGCCTCCAACCGGACACGCTTCACCTGTCGCAACGCGGAGGCGGCGCTGGAGGGCAGCGGGATCGAGGTTCCCCCGCTCCACACCTACGCCTGGAAAGTCTGGGACTACTACGAGCGCCATCTCGACCCCCAGGCGCCGACGCCGCCCAACTTCCGCAAGGCGCTGCAGGGAAAGGTCGCCCTGGTCACCGGCGCCTCAAGCGGCATCGGTCGCGCGACGGCGGCCGCCCTCGCTCGCCACGGCGCCGAGGTCGTCCTCGTCAGTCGCACGAGGGAGAAGCTGGAGGAGCTGCAGGACGAGATCAAGGCCGGCGGAGGAAAGGCCCACGTCTACCCCTGCGACCTCTCCGACATGGAGGCGATCGACCGCATGGCGGCGGCGGTGCTGAAGGACCGCAAGCGGGTCGACATCCTGGTCAACAACGCCGGCCGCTCGATCCGGCGCTCGATCCACGAATCGCTGGATCGCTTCCACGACTTCCAGCGCACGATGCAGCTGAACTACTTCGGCGCGGTCCGGGTGCTGCTCGCCGTTCTTCCGGGGATGCAGAAGCGCAAGGCGGGCCACGTCATCAACATCTCGAGCATCGGTGTCCAGGCCTACCCGCCCCGCTTCGGTGCTTACGTGGCCTCGAAGAGCGCCCTCGCGGCGCTCTCCCGCTGCCTCGGTCCCGAGGTTGCCGACGACGGGATCGCGGTCACCAACATCCACATGCCGCTCGTCAGGACGCCGATGATCGCGCCAACCGGGATGTACAAGACCTTCCCGACGATCTCCTCCGACGAGGCGGCCGAGATGGTCCTCGCGGCCGTCCTGACGCGGGTTCCCGAGGTCTCGACGCGCCTGGGCAAGGTGGCCGAGACGGTGGACGTCTTCGCGCCCGGCCTGCTCCACCTGGTGATGACCGGCGCCTATCACGTCTTTCCCGACTCCGCCCCAAAGGACGGCGCAGCGAAGAACGGCGGCGGCCGGGGAAAGCCGAAGGCGAAGCCGGCGGAGCTGGAGGAGATCTCCCCCGAAGGTGCCGCGATGGCCTTCCTGATGAAGGGGATCCACTTCTAAGTCACCTTCCAGATCGGAATGAGCTTGCCAAAGTGGAAAGTGCATGCTACGGTGGCAAACGTGATGGGCGTGGAACCGACACCGGAGCAGGCCAGCTCGGCCCTCGCCGAGGCTGAGAATCGAACCGTCGAGGTGGGCCGCGCTGACGCCGGGATGCGCCGCCTTCTCCTCTCGATCGCGGCGATCTACCTTGCCATCGGGATCCCGGCGGCCTTCGTCACCCGCGGGGGTTCGCCACTCCCTGTGGTCCTGGTGGTCGCGGTCGTAGTGATCGGATGCGCCGCGATGATCCTGCTCGCGAGGCGAGTCAGGGCATACAGCAGGCATGGCTACCGGCGCTGGGGCCTCCGCGCGGGTTTGTTTCTGCTCTGGAATTTGACAGCCATCGTGTTCAGCGTCCTGGGCGGCTGGTTCGGGCCTCAGTCGCCTGCCTGGCACTTCACGGCCTTCCTCGCACTGCTTTCGCTAGCACCCCTGCTGGGGGCCGTGCCGCCGCTGGAGCGCGGTCGGTGATGAACGACGGTAGACCGACTTCAGAGCAAGCTCGGTCGGCCCTGGCCGAGGTGGGCAGGCGGGCCACTGGGGTGCGCCGCTCGGACGCCCGGTTCCGCTACATCCTGCTTGCCCTCGCCCTGATGTACCTGGCCCTCGGTGTGGTCGTCGGAGCATCTCCGCACGGTGGACCACCAGCCGGCCCCGCGGTGCTCGGCATCTTCGCCGCGGGAATCGTCCTCTCGATCCTGGTCCTCCAGCGCGTCAGAGCGTGGTCGCGGTCGGGGGTGCGTCGCTTTGCGCTTGCGTGCTCCGCCTTCACCGTCTGGAACATGGCTGTCGTCGCGGTGAGCCAGGTCGTCGGCTGGTGGGGACCTCTGCAGCCGGGATGGCATTTCACCGTGAGCGCCGCGATAGCATCGATTCCGCTCCTGGTGCTGGTGTGGTGGCTGACGCCTCGCCGCTGAAAGGAAATGCATCCCCGTTATGAGCTCGAGGACCTCTTCGGCCACCCTGTCCGCTTCTCGGTCATCGCGCTGCTGGCCGCAGCCGATCGGGCGGAGTTCGCTTTCGTCCGCGACGAGGTGGAGATCAGCGACTCGATGCTGTCAAAGCAGGTGAGCGCTCTCGAGCTGGCGGGCTACGTGAAGGTCCACAAGGGCTTCATCGGCAAGCGGGCGCGGACCTGGCTGTCGCTGACGGCGGAGGGCCGCCGGCGCTTCGAGCGCCACCTCGCCGCCCTCCGCAGCATCGCCGGCTGACTGACCCGAATCGACGCCACGGTCAGATTCAAGTTGTCCATTTGAGCAGCAGTCCAGGTGGGAAGAACGCTGATGGGACAATTCAAGCCGCGATGCAGGTGACCGACAGGGACACGATCCGGAAGCGACTTCGCGCGGTGCCCGAGGCCCCGGGTTGCTACCTGCTGCGCGACGGCGCCGGCAAGGTGATCTACGTCGGCAAGGCGCTCCGCCTCCGCGACCGGCTCCGCTCCTACTTCACGCTGCCGCAGGGCCAGAAGGCGGAGCTGATGAAGCGGATCCACGACTTCGAGGTGATGCGGACCGCGAACGAGGTCGAGGCCCTGGCGCTGGAGAACGAGCTGATCAAGCACTATCAGCCGCGCTTCAACATCCGGCTCAAGGACGACAAGAACTTCCTCTACCTGAAGCTGCCGATGCGGGAGGACTTCCCCCGCGTCCACTACACCCGCCGGATCCATGCCGACGGGGCCATCTACTTCGGCCCCTACACGAGCGCCCTGAGCCTTCGCCAGACGGTCAAGTCGATCCGCCAGCTGCTGCCCTTCAGGACCTGCTCGGACGATGTCTTCCGCCAGGGACGGGTCTGCCTCGATTTCCACATCAAGCGCTGCCCGGGGCCCTGCGAAGGGCGGATCAGCCGGGACGATTACCGGGCGCGGATCCAGGAGGTGGCGATGCTGATGGAGGGTCGTTCCGACCTCCTCGCCCGCGACCTCCACGGCCGGATGGAGCAGTCGGCCGAGAAGCTCGACTTCGAGAACGCCGCGCGCTACCGCGACAAGCTGCGGGCGGTCGAGAAGATCGCCGACCGCCAGAAGGTCGTCACCCGCGGCCGTGACGACCAGGACCTGGTGGCCTATGCGCGCCAGGGCAAGGACGTCTTCGTCGAGGTCGCCTACATCCGTTCCGGCAAGATGGTCGGCCACGACGGCCATGCCCTGGAGGGCGAGCTCGAGGTCCCCGAGCCGGAGCTCCTCCGCTCCTTCCTGGTCCGCTACTACTCGAGCGCCACCCACATCCCGCGCACGATCGTGCTCACCGGTCCGGTCGACGAGGCCGAACAGGTTCTCACCTGGCTCGAGCAGCGGCGGGGTGGGCCGGTCAACCTCGAGGTGCCCCAGCGGGGGCGCAAGCGCCAGCTCGTCAACCAGCTGGCGGAGACCGCCGCGGAGGAGCTCAAGCAGCTCCGGATCCAATGGGACTACGACCGCGCCCGGACCGAGCCGATGCTCCAGGCGCTGGCCGACGCGCTCAACCTGGACGCCCCGCCGCACCGGATCGAGTGCTACGACATCTCCAACATCCAGGGCGACTCGGCAACCGGCGCGATGGTCGTCTTCGAGGACGGGCGCCCCAAGAGCGAGGATTACCGGAGTTTCCGGATCAAGTACACCTCGGGACCGAATGACTTCGCGATGATGCAGGAGGTGCTCCGCCGGCGGCTGTCGCGGCTCGAGTCGGCGCAGCGCCGGGAGGATTCCGCCGAGGTCGCCGACCGCTCCTTCTCGAGCCGCCCGGACATGATCCTGATCGACGGCGGCAAGGGCCAGCTGAACGCCGGCCTCGAGG
>JALZAP010000011.1 GCA_030948245.1 Candidatus Dormiibacterota bacterium
GTCAAGGCTTAGGTGCGCGGGCAAGGAAACGTAACCGTTGGTGATGGTGTCGCCGACCGGCCGCAACGCCGTGTAAATAGGCCACGCGAGCGGGAAGAGCCAGACCAGGCACATAACGATCAGGAAGGCATGGAGGACGACGCGGCCGGGCGTCAGGGGCCGGTGGTTCGCCGATCGCCTGACGAGCGGCGAGGCGGTGCTTCCGATCGGGGCCACCACGACGTCGCTGCTCATGACGAGGCCGGGTCGCGGTTGACGGTCGAGAGGAAGGTGACGATCGGCCCCAGGGAGATGACCAGCAGCACCACCGCGATGGCGGAGCCGAAGCCGACGAGACTGGCCTCGCTGATGCTGTTGTTGGTGATCAGGGTCGAGAGCAGCTCGAGGCCGTTCTTGCCGCGGTTGATTATGTAGGCGATGTCGAACGCTCGCAGGGATTCGATCGCGGTGATCACGATTATCACGACGTTGATCGGGGCCATCACCGGGAGGACCACCTGGAAGAAGGTCTGTCGCTCGGTTGCCCCGTCGACTTTGGCGGCCTCCCGGAGCGAGGGGTCGACGCTCTTTAGGCCTGCCAGGTAGATGACCATGATGTAGCCGATGTGGCGCCAGCTGGCGGCCACCAGGATGGCGAACAGGTTGATCTTGGGATCGCCCAGCCAGTCGATCAGCGGGCCCTTGTAGTGGAGGTCGAGGAGGACGTTGTTGATGAAGCCCTCGTTGGGCGCGTACTGGAGCTCCCAGAGGAAGCCGACGACGGCGAGAGAGAGCACCACGGGCAGGAAGAAGATGCTCTGGTAGACGCGGGTGCCGCGGATCTCACGGTCGAGGAGAACGGCCAGGAACATTCCCAGCGGCGTCGCGATGAAGACAAAAAAGGCGAGCCAGATGACGTTGTGGAGGAGGGCCGGGTAGAAGAGGCTGTAGCCGTAGCTGTTCCCGCAGCCGGGAGCCGCCGACCACCCGCACCACAGCGTCGAGTAGTTCTTCAGCCCGATGAGGTTCCGCTGCTCGATGGCGCCGATGCCCGACCAGTTGGTGAAGGAGAAGAAGATCGAGGCAAGCGTTGGTCCCCAGACGAGAGCCAGGCAGAGGGCAAGCGGGATCCCGACCATGAGGGCGAGGATCAGCTTGTCCTGGCGTGTCAGGACGCTGTAGCGGCGCCTCCTTCGCTTGCTCGCCACGAGCGGTCCCGCCCCGGCCGGTTCGGCGGCCGAGGCGGGCTTGAGGCTTGTGCTCGTGGAGTCAGCCACGAATCTGAATCATAGGTTCCGGTTATTTCTCCGGCGGCAGCGAATCCCAGAAGCTCTGCATCTTTCCCTGCAGCTGCGAGATGGGCGCCGTTGGGTTGGCGAGGTAGGTGAGAAGGAAGCTCTGCATGCCGTTGGGCCCGGCGAAGTCAGGCCGCGAGTCGCGGTCGAAGAACTGGGTGATCTTCTTAGCGCTGCTGACCAGCTGGACCGCCTTCTGCTGCTGCGGCGTGTAGGTGCTCTTGTCGGCGTCGTTGGCCGTCGGCAGGTTGCCACCGCCGGTGGCCTGGAACATCGTCACCTGCTGGGCGCCCTTGGCGAAGAATTCGAGGAACGCCTTCGCCTGGCCGAGGTCCTTGCTCAAGGTCGGCGACTTCTTGCTGAGCATCCAGATGTCGATCGGTGCGTCGAGCGCTTTCTCGGAGTCGAACTGCGCGCCCATGTCGGGCCACGGAAAGAAGTCGAGGGTATCGAGGTCGGCCTTGTTGCCGGTCGCCGCGAACTGCTGCGATACGAACAGGCCCAGCATGTACATGCCGGCCTTCTTCTGGACCACCTGGTCGGCCGCCTGCTGCCAGGTCTGGCCGGCGAGTCCCGGCGAGTAGTACTGGACGATCTCGCCCCATTTGCTGAAGACGTTGGCGACCCGGGGATCGGTCCACTTCTGCTTGCCGGTGCAGAGCTCGACGTGGAAGGTGTAGCCGTTGAGCCGGAGGTTGATTATGTCAAGGGTCCCCTGGGCCGGCCAGCCGTCCTTGTCGCCCATCGCGATCGGGATCAGGCCGTCCTTCTGCATCTGGGCGCAGAGCGCCTTGAAGGCGTCCCAGTTGGTAGGGATCTGGTAGCCATGGGCTGCGAACACGTCCTTGCGGTAGAAGAGTGCCCACGGGTAGTAGTCGACGGGGACGCCGTAGACGTTGCCGTCGTTGCCCTTCACCGACGTGGCAAAGGCGTCGGTGAAGTTTCCCTTCACCTTGTCCCAGGTGTCGTTGAGCTGTGTGGCCAGGCCCTGGTCGGCGAAGAAGCGCATCCGGTGTCCCGAGAACCAGGCGAAGGTGTCGTCGGGCGTGCCCTGGAGATAGGAGCTGATCTGGTCCTGGAAGGTTCCGTGGTCGACCGTGTTCAGCTTGACGTTGGTGCCGCCGTTGGCGGCCTTGAATGCGGCGATCACCTGGTCGAGGCCCTTCTTGGGACCCGGGTCCGAGTAGTTGCTGCCCACCGACACCGTGCCGCCCGTCGTGGTCGTGCTGCCGCTGGTCGTGCCGCCGGTTCCACAGGCCGCGAGGAACGCCGCCATGCTCGTGTAGCCGGTCAGCTTGAGCATCTCCCGGCGCGAGAGGTCGAGGTTGAGAGGCAGCTCCCTGCCGAGCAGCGGGACCCCGACCCTGCGCGGCGACGAGGAGCGACCAGTTACCGGGGAATCACCCATCAGCTACCCCTCCTACATGGGTTGGACGCGTGAACGCCATGTCTCCGTGTGCCATCGGGCACCAGCGGAGCGATTGTCGAAACGATACAGGTTCGATCGCTTTTGTCAATAATCAAGTCAAGTCCGTGATCGCTATTGCTCGAACGTGATCGTTCCGTTAACATCGGCCGCGATGCTGGCGGTCGAGAGGAGGCGGCGCATCGCTGAGATCATCCGCGCGCGCGGCGTGGTCGCCGTGGCGGAGATGGCCGAGACGCTCGGCACCTCGGAGATAACCCTGCGCCGTGACCTCCGGGTGATGGCCGACCAGGGCCTGCTGATGCGGACCCACGGGGGAGCCGTGCTGCCGGCCGGCCTCGCCCACGAGCCGACCTACTCCGAGAAGGCCAGCCAGGCGGCGGCCGAGAAGGCGGCGATCGCACGGCTTGCGGTGAGCATGGTGCGCGCCGGCGACTCGATCGTCCTCGGTCCCGGTACGACGACCCTCGCACTCGCGCACCTTCTGGTGGACTTCCCAGAGCTGACCGTGGTCACCAACTCGCTGCTCGTCGCCCAGGCCCTGATGCCGGCCGGCCGGGTGGAGGTGATCCTCACCGGCGGGACGCTCCGCCGCTCGATCCACGCCCTCGTCGGCCCGGCCGCGGAGGAGTCGCTCCGCTCGCTGCGCGCATCGCAGGCGTTCATCTCCGGCAACGGGCTCACCGCGGAGCGTGGCCTGAGCACGCCCAGCCCGCTGGTGGCGGCAGCCGACCGCGCCCTCGGCGCAGCCGCCCAGCAGATCGTCGTGCTCGCCGACAACACCAAGATCGGCCTGGAGACGATGTGCCAGACCGTTCCCCTCCACCAGATCTCGATCCTGATCACCGACGAGGGCGCTGACCCCAAGGAGATCGCCGCGATCCGAGAGGTGGGCGTCCAGGTGAAGGTGGCGCAGGTCGTGGGCCGTCCCACCAGCGTGGGCGAAATTGCCTGAGGCCGCGCGCTCGCGGCCGGGTGACGAGCCGGCCAACCCGCCGCGCGCCGCGGCCGCGGTCGAGAAGCCGCTCCTCAGCCGCCGCGAGCTGGAGCTCCCCGACGGCCGCTACCTGCTCCTCTACAGCAACCTCGAGCCCGGCCCGGCCGATGCCTGAGCTTCGCTTCGATCCCCTTAGAAGCGAGTGGGTCGCATATGCGAGCGACCGTAATGATCGGACCTTCCTGCCGACCGACTTCTGCCCGCTCTGCCCGAGCGGAGCCGGCGGCGACTCCGAGGTCCCGGTCGACGACTTCGAGGTGGTCGTCCTCGAGAACCGCTTTCCCGCCTTCGGGCCTGACCGGGTCGACGGGCGGCCGGTGCGGCCGGCCAGCACCGGCTGCGAGGTCGTCGTCTACACGGCGCGGCACGAGCTGACGCTGGCCGACCTCCCGCGCGAACGGGTCAAGCTCCTCGTCGACGTCTGGGCCGACCGCTACCGGGAGTTGGGCGGCCGTCCCGAAGTCGCCTACGTATTCATCTTCGAGAACAAGGGCCGCGAGATGGGGGTGACGTTGAGCCACCCGCACGGGCAGATCTACGCCCTCCCCCACGTCCCGCCGATCGCCCAGAACGAGCTCCACGCCTCCCGCAGCCATGCCGCGGAAACAGGACGCTGCCTGCACTGCGACGAGATCGAGGGCGAGGCGGCAGGCCCCCGCCGCCTGTTCGGCGAGGCGGGAATGCTCGCCTTCGTACCCCGCGCCGCCCGCTGGCCCTACGAGGTTCACCTCTATCCCCGCCGCCACGTCGCCTCGGTGGCCGACCTCGACGACGGGGAGCGCTGGGCGCTTGCCGACGCACTGCTTCGTGTCAGCGGGAACTACGACCGCCACTTCGGATTCTCGACCCCCTACGTGATGGGGCTTCACCAGGCCCCGACCGATGGCCGTGCCTGGCCCGAGGCGCACCTCCACTTCGAGTTCTATCCGCCCCACCGGCGGAGCGACCGGCTCAAACAGCTTGCCGGCGTTGAGCTCGGCGTGGGCACCTACGTCAACGACACCAAGCCGGAGACCACCGCGGCGGAGCTCCGAGAGGCCGACCGCCAGCCCGTGCGGCCGAGCCACATCTAGGCGTCGGTCCTGCCCCTGTCCGAATATGCGGGCGGCCAAAGCGGGTCGCCCATGGGAGAATCGCGAGCGACATGGGACTTTTTCAACACTGGCCAATAATCCTGATCCTGGTGATCGTGCTGATAATCCTGGGGCCCGGCAAGCTGCCCCAGATCGGCGGAGCCATCGGTGGCGCGATACGGGAATTCCGCAAGACGACAAACGAGATCAAGGACGACGTGACCAAAGCTGTCGAGCCAGTTGAGCCCGCGGCTCCGGCAGCCGCCACGGCGGCGCCCGCCGAGCCGAGGAAGGACGCCACCGAGACCCCCAAAGCCTGACGGCCCTGGCCTGATAGAGAGAGCCCATGGCGATGCTGGATAGGGTCCTCCGGCGCGGCCCGGCCGCCCCGGCCGGGCAGGACGACGTCGAAGCGTCGCGGATGACGATCCTCGAGCACCTCGAGGCACTCCGCCGGGTCCTCATCATCTCGATGATCGCCTGGGCCCTCTGCACGGCCGTGGCCTTCATCTTCTGGCAGCGCCTTCTCGACTTCCTGATCGCTCGCGGGAATGTGGGCCGCCTCACCTACCTGACTCCCGCCGGCGGCATCAGCCTGGCGCTGAAGATTGCCCTCGTCGTCGGCCTCGTGATTGCGGCGCCGGTCTGGATTCAGCAGGCCTGGTGGTTCGTCAGCCCCGGTCTTCACCGGAAGGAGAGGCGGCTCGTGCTGCCCCTGGTGATGGCGACCATCCTCTTCTTCGCGATCGGGATCGGGTTTGCGCTCTTCTCCCTGCCGCTCTTCATGCGGATCCTGTCGTCGTTCGCCCCCAAGGATTTCGTCTACCTGCCGATCGGCGACGACTACCTCAACTTCATCCTCTTCCTGATCATCGGCTTCGGTATCGTCTTCGAGCTGCCGGTCGTCATCTTCGCCCTCGGCCTGCTCCGGATCATCAGCTCGAAGTGGCTCTACGCCAACCGCTTCTACTGGGTGATCGGGATCGGCGTGCTGAGCAACGTGATGACCCCGGGCGTGGACCCGATCACGCCGCTCTTCATGTGGATCCCGCTCTACCTCTTCTGGGAGGCAACCGCCCTACTGCTCAAGCTCACCGGGAGGTAAAGGTGGCCGGCTGGTGGATGCCAGCCCCCCGAGTCGCTGCCACGCCCGTTCCATGAGGCTCGGTGTGTTGCGGACCTTGATCTCGCCCATCACCGCGAAACCAGTGACGCGGACCACCGGCGCGCCCTCCCGGAGCGGCGTGTCGCTCATCCGGAGAACCTTGTTGCCCATTATCGCGACGCCCTCGAGGACAACCTCGACACCCTCCGGGACGATCACCTCCACCGCGCCCATGATGGCGATGGCTTCGATTGTTATCAGGGGCGAGTCGATGACGGCGCCGCGAAGGTCGATCTTGCAGTCGCCCATGACACTCAGCGCGCGCAGCTCGTGGCCCACCCGCCAGCGGCCGCTTCGCCTGGCACTGCCCAGCACGCCCACGACCCACGGCTTCGGATCGGTTGTCCGCGGGACTGCCGCGACCGGCGCGTGAGCCGGCAGGTCGGCCACCACCTCCGCCAACTGGTCGCGGGTCAGGGCGGTGAGCGCGGTATCGGTGCGCTGGGAGAAGTCCTCCAGCGTGAGCCGCCCTTCCGCCATCGCGTTGCGGAGGCGGATCACGGTGGCGTCGCGCTCCGCGTCGGACGCCCGGATTGCCGGAGGGAGCGCGTCGCCGCTCACCGTGGTGGCGCCAGCTCGTTGGCGGTCAGGACCTCGGCACCGTCCTCGGTTATCAGCACGGTGTGCTCGAACTGCGCGGAGCGGGCAAGGTCGGCGGTGACCGCCGTCCAGCCATCCTCCCAGAGCGCTGCCCGGAACGTGCCGGCGTTGATCATCGGCTCGATCGTGAAAGCCATCCCCGGTTCCATCCGGCGGGACTCGCCGGGGCTGTAGTGATGGAGGACCTGGAGGCCGGTGTGCATTGTCGGGCCGATGCCGTGGCCGACGAACTGGCGGACCACCGAGTAGCCGAGACCGGCGGCGACGTCCTCGATCGCCTTGCCGATCTCCCAAAAGCGGCGTCCCGGCCCCGCCGCCGCGATGCCCGCCTGGAGGCAGCGGAGCGTACCGGCGACCAGCTGCCGCGCGACGGGGTTGACATCGCCGACGCAGACCATCGCTGAACAGTCGCCGTGCATGCCCTCCGCGAAGAGGGTGACGTCGAGGTTGACCGTGTCGCCGGCGGCCAGCGGACGGGAGTCGGGGATGCCGTGGCAGATGACCTCGTTCACGGAGGTGCAGATCGACTTCGGGTAGCCGTTGTAGTTGAGCGTGCTCGGGAAGACACCCCGCCGGCGGCATTCCTGGTAGGCGGCAGCGTCGAGCTCATCGGTGGTCACACCGGGCCGGACGAGTCCCGCCAGGAAGACGAGCAGCTCCGCGGCGTGGCGGCCGGCAACGCGCAGCCGGCGGATCTCGTCCGCGGTCCGGATGTCACCAACCGTCCGGCTGCCCGGCACGCCGCTCAGCGCGTAGTCGGGACGCGGGACAGCGGGCGGTGGCTCACGCCGCGGTGAGGTTGGCGCCGGCCGCACCGACCAGGGAAACGGGTGTTCGGCGAGAAGCAGCGCGGCACCTGGCCCAGACCTTGCCGCGGACAGGTGGCAGCTGCGAAACGGGCGGCCGCTGCCGCACCAGCAGAACCTGTCGCGCGCTTGGCGCCGAGTGCGACCGGACATCGAGTTGAAGACTAATCCGTTCCTGCCCTGGTTCGACCGGCGTAGAGGATGTGGCCGGAGATCCCCAGGATTGATGGGTCGGTCGCTGCTTGGTAGGCGATGTCGAGCAGCGCCGCGTAGGCCTCGGCGTCGCGCTGGTGCAGCTCCGCGACCTGCTCCTGGGCGAGGTAGAGGAAGCTCTGCGAGGCCATCGCCAGCTCGGTCTCGAAGCCATTCGTTTCGAAGAACGGCACCACCTCGGCCGGGCGGAAGAGATAGGCCTCGGTGAAGCGGCCCTCTACGGGGTTTCGGTAGACGCCGTCCTCGAGCGCGCGCCGGACGTCTGCCAGCCGGCTCGAGCCGGCTTCGAGGAGGACTCCCAGCAGCCACGCGTAGCGCGTCATGACGGTGGCGAGAAGCAGGCCGCCGGGGCGCAGCACGCGGTGTGCCTCCCGCGCGGCGAGCCCTCGATCGGCGACGGACACGAGGTGGTAAAAGGGACCGAGCGCGAGCACGGCATCGAACTCGCCCGCGGCGAAGCGGCCGAGGTCGCGAGCGTCGACCTCGAGTACCGCCTCCGGCTCGACGCCAGCCTCCGTCAGCTCGCGCCGGGCGATCGCCAGCAGCCGGGGCGAGAGGTCGGCGAGGACGACCCGGTGACCGCGGCGGGCGAGCCAGATGGTCCAATGTCCGGGTCCGCCGCCGAGGTCGAGGACGCGGGCGCGTGATGGCAGCAGCCGCTCGAAGGCACGGCGGTGCAGCTCCCGCTCGATGGCGCCCTCGTAGGGGTTGTCGAGCCGGTGCCATTCGCTGTCGCCGCGAGCTTCGTAGTAGGCGCGGACGGGATCGAGCCGGTCGCGATCGGACAAGGTTTGCCTCAGGTTGCCGCGCAGAGAAGCGTCAGGCCTGCACCGAATCGGCGGCACCGTCCTCCCGCCGCGCCACCGCGAAGTAGCAGGCGAGGTGGTCGCCGTCGTCGAGGTGGAGGTAGGCGAGGCCCAGCCACAGACCCGGTGCGACCTCGCGCACCTCGTCCTGGACGTCGCGGACCAGCGGTGGGTTGCGGTCGTGGCCGTAGTCGAGGTGCACGCTATCGAAATCGCCGGCCTTGGACGGACCGACCGAGGTCTCGAAGTGGAACCAGTTGACACGCTCGCCGAACAGCCGGTTCACACCGTGGCCGTGCTGGGCAGTCTCGTGTTCGAAGGTCTTGCCCTGCCAGGGAAAGAGGCCGGACTTCGCGAACTTCTCCAGCCAGCGACGGACGGGCGGCGACTGCGCCTTTGGAGCGGCCAGCATCCGGCCGTCGAGCTTGCCATCGAGGTCCGCCAGGCGGGGCGTCTTCGCCTTCCGATAGAGGTCCATCAGCTGTTCGGGTGCGAGCTTGGCGAGGTCGTCCAGGGTGAGCTTGGCCACGGTTCGCCGGGTGGTTGCCATGCCGCCTATTCTGATCCGCCGCGCCACCCTTGTTCTTCCGTATGGCGCTGTGCGAACATTTGCTCGCCTTGGCCTCGAACCATGCTGAGGAACTCGGCCTCAACACCGCCGACCCGACGACGCTCGTCGTGGACCTGAACTGCGCCTTCGCGTCGATCGAGCAGCAGCATGACCGCGAGCTCCGGAACCGGCCCCTCGCCATCGCCGCCTACGCGACCGGCGCCGCAACCATCGTCTCCTCCTCGCGGGAGGCGCGCGACCTCGGGATCAAGACCGGAATGAGGGTGTTTGAGGCGCAGGCAATCTTTCCCAGAGTCATCGTCCGGGAGCCGAATCCACCCCTCTACCGCGCGGCGTCAGACAAGCTGATGGAGATCGTCGAACGGCATAGCCCGGACGTCCTCCGGATGTCGATCGACGAGGCGTCCTTGAACCTCGTCGGGACACCAGACCTCGCCCGGCTCGGCCCGGAAGGCGTTGGGAAGGCGATCAAGGCTGCCATCCGGGAAGAGGTCGGCGAGTGCGTCACCTGCTCGATGGGGATCTCGACCTCGATCTGGATGGCGAAGCAGGCCTCCAATCTCGATAAGCGGGACGGTCTTCAGCGGATCGACCACCGCAACCTGGTCTCCGTCTTCGAACGCCTCGAGCTGACCGACCTCTCGGGCATCGCCGAGGCCTCCGCCCGGCGCTTGGCGCGTGGCGGCATCCTCACGCCCATCCACTTCCTCCGTGCGACTGTCGACCAGCTCGGTCTTGCCGGCATGCACGCCGAGGTCGCCGGCGGCTGGCGGCGCCGGCTCAGGGGCTTCGAGGTTGGCAGCTTCAGCGGTGTCGCGCGAAAGAGCTACAGCCACTCCCACGTCCTCGCCCGTGCCACGAGCTCCAAGGCCAAGCTGGAAGAGCTCCTCATGCGACTGTCGGAGATGGTCGGCCGGCGGCTGCGGGCGGCCGGCAGGCGCGGCAGCCTGGTCTCGGTGAGCGTCGTCTACCGGCCCGAGGCCGGCCACTTCTCGAAGCAGTCCAAGCTGGCGACCCCGATCTCAACCGGCGAGGAGATCTACCAGGCCGCGCTCAAGCTGCTGGCGTCCCGGGAACGCGGCCGCGAGATCGGCACACTGGGAGTCGGCCTTGCCGGGCTCAGCGACGAGGATGCCGGGCAGCTCGACCTGTTCGCGACCCCGGCGGGTCCCCGCAATGTTCGGCTCGAGGCTGCGATGGACGCGATCCGCGACCGCTTCGGCGAGGACGCCGTCCAGCGCACTCGCCTGCTCGGTCGCGCCCAGGTGGTTCGGGATCGGATCGCGTTCGGCAACACCGGCCACCCGGACGAGAAAGAGGGATGTGGAGGGCGATTGACCGACCGCCTCGGGTAACGCCGGTGCGTACTACTCAGCACCCGAAATGAGGACGACAGCCATCCTCCACGCCAGTCTGCCGGCAGCGCTAGCGCTGCTGATGCTTGCCTGCGGCTCCCTGTCGCCCGCCGCATCGGCGGCGCCGGTCGGAGCATTGCCGGTCGCCGCGGCACCCGCTTCCTCACCGTCACCCGACCCGAGCCCGAGTCCCTCAGCCGCACCGCAGCCAAATCCGACGCCGGCTCCGGTCGAGACCATGCCGGCGCCGAGGGCGGTAGGGCCAGACCCCAACTTCGTCAGCTTCAGCGGCTTCGCGGCGGGCAGCTACCCGGTGCATCTTCACCGAGTCTGCAATGGCCGGCAGGGCTATCACCTGGCCTACCTTCCGTACTTGTCGATCTCTGCGGCGGGGACCGGCGGGATCCCGGTTCCCGCCGGCGACTTCGGCAATGGCTGGTGCGTTGTCGTCTACGCGAATCCGGCGGCAACCGTGGTGGTGGCCTACCGCCCAATCTAGGTCTGAGGGGGAAACGTCCCCCTGGTCGCCGTGCTCGGCAAAGGGCGCTCGGCTACCCCTGCCGTCCGGCGGTCACCGGAACACTGTGACGCTGAGGACGTTCGAGAAGTCGTCCGTCCAGACCGGATGCGACGCGTCCGTCTGCGCGGCGACCCAGCCCGGGTGCGCGACGAGCCGAGCGAGATCCGCGCCGCTACGGCCCATCACGATCCAGGCGGAGGGGAAGA
This sequence comes from Candidatus Dormiibacterota bacterium, assembly GCA_030948245.1. Lineage (GTDB taxonomy): Bacteria > Chloroflexota > Dormibacteria > Dormibacterales > Dormibacteraceae > UBA6019. Next base: position 11,013 of record JALZAP010000011.1, read on the forward strand.
TGCCGGCGGCGACGCTGCTTGGCGTGCCCTCGAGATCGACCCGCTGGTAGGTCGCCAGGCCGAGGTCGGCGCCAACGTTGGCCAGCACCGAGGTCAGGTTGACGTATTTGTTGGAGACGTTGAAGGCGAGGACGCCACCGGGGGCGAGGCGCGTGAAGTAAAGCTGGAGCGCCTCCCGCGTCAGCAGGTGGACCGGTGGCGCGTCACCGCCGAAGGCGTCGACTATCAGCACGTCATAGCGGGCGTTCGTGTCGTGGGCCAGGGAGAGGCGGCCGTCGCCGGTGACGATCCGGGTGTTGTCGCGGGCGCAGTCGTGGATGAAGGAGAACAGGTGCGGATCCTGTGCGATCGCCTCTACAGCGGGATCGATCTCGTAGTACGTCCAGAGCTGTCCCGGCTTCGCGTAGCAGGACGCTTCGCCGGCCCCGAGCCCGATGCCGCCGATCCGCGCGGTGGCGTCGGTGGCGTCGATGGAGGAGAAGACATCGCCCAGCGGTCCCTGGCGCGAGTAGTAGGAACGCGGCTCGTCCTTCTGCACTGGGTCGAGCAGCTGGACGCCGTGGATGGTCGCGCCGTCCATCAGGATGTGCCGGCTGCCAGTCGGGTCGGTCAGCACCGTGTGGACGCCGAAGAAGTCCCGCGTCTGAAACAGGATCGACTGCTGCGAGCCGATCGGCAGGTAGCTGAGCAGGAAGACCATCGCCATCCCGAGACCGAATCGGATGGTGCGCCGTGAGAAGGCAATGCAGGCGATCGCCGGGAGGGCGAAGACGACCAGCACCCGCAGCAGGTCGGACAGCTGCGCCGCACCGGTCAGCGAGGTCCGGTTCAGCCTGTCGAGAACCCCGGTCGTGGCCAGCATCCCGATCGGCAGCAGGAGGATCAGCGCCATCGCAGCCGGCAGCGCGAGGTCGAGGACCCGCTCGCGCCGAGTACCGGCCCGGTTCAGCCCGGGGCGCAGGAAGCAGGCGAGGACGATCACCAGCGGGTACTCGGTCAGGTCGGAGAAAGCGAAGGGAGCTGTCAGCGCGAGGGCGCCGCCGATCGCTCCGCCGATCGCCAGCCAGAGGTAGAACTCGGTCAGAGCGTGTCGGCCAGGCCGGTCTCGCGCCAGCTCGCCGTGGCAGATCAGCGCCCCGACGAAGAAGGTCCCGAAATGAAGAGCGGCGAGCAGCCAGAAGGGCCCGCTTCCCTGGAGCAGGATCATCGCCAGCAGCGGCAGCGCCAGGAAGGGAAAGGCGCGGACCAGGAGGGCCGGCGGGATCACGGTGCGGCGGGCGAAGACGATCGCCAGGGAGAGAAGGTAGAGGGCGAGCGGGATTATCCAGAGCAGGGGCATGGGGCGGATCGTGCTCGTGAAGTAGGTCGTGACGGCGAGCATCCAGAGCGAGGGAACCGCGGCGAGTACTACCCAGCGCATCCGTCTCGCCGCGGTTATCGGCGGGGCGACGCCGGCCGGCTTGGCCACCCCCGGCTCCGGGTTCGGCGCGTTGTCGCGGGCCCGCTTCCGCCAGAGCAGGAAGGTGCAGACACCGGTCATCAGCGCAAGGACGAGGTAGCCGCCCTCCCAGGCTCGGGACTGGTCGATCAGTCCGAGGTGGGGCTCGATCAGGGCCGGGTAGGCGACCAGGGCAGCGAAGCTTCCCAGGTTGCTGGCGCGGTAGAGGAAGTACGGATCCGCGGCGTGGGGATGGCCGGTGCTCGCGAACCAGCGCTGAAGCAGGGGGGAGCCCGCCGAAACAACGAAGAAGGGCAGGCCGACCATCACGCCGAGGAGGAGCAGGATCGAGACCACCGGGCTGCCGCCGGCCGGCAGCGACCAGCCGAGAGGAACGCCGATCGGCAGCACCAGGAGAGGAAGCAGCATCACGCCGAGATGAACGGCGGCCTGCTGGCGGGAGCTCAGCCGCCGCGCGAGGCCGTCGGCGTAGGCATAGCCCGCGAGCAGCCCGGCCTGGAAGAAGAGGACCGCGGCGGTCCAGATCGACGGAGCGCCACCGACCAGGGGCAGCAGCATCTTCGCCACCATCGGCTCGACGAGGAAGAGCATGAACGCGCTCGTGAAGATGCAGGCGGTGTAGAAGGCGAGCGTACCTGCCGCCGTCGAGCGGCTCACCTGGGCCGGACCAGCTTCACAGCCGGCGGATTCTCTCACCTCCCCGGCGGCGGGACCTTTCGCCTACTCGGGCGCGCGGATGCCGAGCTCGTCGAAGTGGAGCAGGAGGTCGCGGGGATCCTCATAGACGCGGTAGGCGCCCGCCGTCTCCAGCTCCTGGCGGCCGTAGCCACCGGACAGCACGCCGATGCCCAGGGCACCCGCCCGCTGCGCTGCCAGGAGATCCCAAACGCTGTCGCCGACGACGAAGCAGTCCGTTATCGGTGCGCCAAGGGCGTCGGCGGCCGCGAGGAAGAGATCCGGGTTGGGCTTGGCGAAGGCGACCCGGTCGCGGGTTATCACCGGCACGCCGTCGGGTATCGCCAGTGCTTCCAGCGACGGCCGCGCGGTGGCGTCGCTGCCGCTGGTCGCGATCGCCCAGGGCACTCCGAGGTTGGTCAGCGCCTGGAGGAGATCGCGGGCGCCGGGCAGCGGGCGCACCTGGTCGAGCCGCCGCCGGTAGGCATCGGCGTGGAGGCGCTTGAGCCGCTCGGCGTCTTCCCGGGTGAGCTCGCGTCCGGTCTCGCGCGTCAGCGCCTTGACGAAGAGTCCGCCGCTCATCCCGATCCGCCGGTGGATCCGCCAAACGGCGAGCTGAATCCCCTCCGCCTCGAGCGCTTCGCGCCAGGCCAGGACGTGCTGATAGACGCTGTCGAGGAGGGTGCCGTCGAGGTCGAAGAGCATCGCCGGCCGGGCGGTGCGTCCATCGGAGTGAACCTGCATCGCTTCGCCCAACGTACAGCGAATGGCGCGCCGACTAGCTGTGCAGCGCCCTCAGGCGGCGGTCCGCCAGCTCACGCATCGCGCCCGTGCGGCGATCTCGGTCGATTCGCCGTTCCGCGCCCCGGCGGAGGTCCAGGGCCACCGCGATCGATTGATGGCGGCGCTCGCGACCGAAGCGGCGCTCCCTCGCCCGGCGGTCGCTGGGCGCGCGGCGGGATTCCGCCATCCGGCGCTCACCGGAGCGATCGGTAGCACTGAGACCATCGATCCTCGCCGCGAACGCTTCGAACTCGTCGATGAGCTCCCCTCCCAGTTCGGGGAGGACGATGCTGATCGACTCCAGGAAGCCCCCCGCGCGGTTCATGAACTTCATCGCCGAGAGCGTCGATCTCGAAAGTTGAAGCCCCAGCGGAGGTTCCCGGGATGCCTTGTCGGCGGCTTCCTCGGCCCGCGCCAGCATGCTCCTGAAGCGCCGCCTGGCACGGTCGACTCGATCTTCTTCCATGGGTTGCCGAGCAGCATGAGCCTAGGTGGCTCAGCTGCCCGAGTCAAATGGCTTCTCCGCCGACCTCACCTGGTCCAGGGGTCGAAGTCGACCTCGAGTGCCTCCTGGGGAGGCCGCTCCGCTTCCGGCACCCGCGTCAGATTGATCCGGATCCGAGTCCAGAGGGAGCTCCGTCCGCGCATCGAGTCGACCAGCACGTCGGCCGGCGCCAGGTGGGCCCAGACCTCCGGATGGCGCGCTCGCCAGCGCTCCAACCCTTCCCGGGCCTCTTTCTCGCCGGCCGCCCGCGCGACTTCGATCAGCGGGACCGTCGTGCGGCGGCGGCCGGTCGGCCCGACCGTCTTGCCCGGCGCCGGCGGCGGGACCTCGCCCGACCGCCGCTTGGAGGGCTGCACCCTGGGCGCCTCGCCCGCCTGCTTCGCGAAATGGGGCGGCCAGGGAGCGTCCGGAAGGCCGCTTGCCTCGTGCTCGGCGGCAAGCTCGAGGAGGCGTTCGATCGACCCGGGTGCGCCGTCCATCTCGGCGGCGGGGTCGCCCAGCGCGGCGAACCGGGCGGGCACGGTCTCGATGGTGAAGGCGGCGGCCTCACAGGCCGAGAGCTCCTCCCAGCGAAGCGGCGTCGATACCCGGGCGTCCGCCGTGGGCCGGATCGAGTAGGCGGAGGCGATGGTCCGGTCCTTGGCGTTCTGGTTGTAATCGAGGAAGACCCCATGGCGCTCCTCCTTCCACCACTTCGAGGTGGCCAGGGTGGGAGCTCGCCGCTCGACCTCGCGAGCGAGTGCGACCGCGGCCCGACGCACCTCGGGAAAGGTCCACCGCCGTTCGATCCGGCAGTAAACGTGGATCCCCCGCGAGCCCGACGTCTTCGGCCATCCGACGAGGCCCATGTCGGTGAGAACCTGGCCCGCGACGAGCGCAACCTCGCGCACCTGCGCCCACTCGACGCCGGGCACCGGGTCGAGGTCGACCCGGAGCTCGTCGGGGTGGTCGAGGTCGTCGGCGCGCACCGGGTGAGGGTTGAGGTCGATGCAGCCGAGATTGATCACCCAGATCAGCTGCGCCGGGTCGCTGACGACGATCTCCCGCGCCGTCCGCCCCGAGGGGAAGGACAGCTCCACGGTCTCGATCCAGTCGGGCGCGTTGGCGGGGGCGCGCTTCTGGAAGAAGGCCTCACCGCCCGCTCCCTCGACGAAGCGCTTCAGCGCCATCGGCCGTCCGGAGACCCCGCGGACCGCGCCTTCGGCCACAGCCTGGTAGTAGCGGACCAGGTCGAGCTTGGTGTGGCCGGTCTTGGGAAAGAAGACCTTCTGGGGGTTGCTGATCACGACCTCGCGGCCGGCGACCTCGAGGACTTCGGAATCCGGCATGTCCTTTCAGACAGTACATTGGCCGTCCTCATGGACCAATCGGTTTGCCCCGGCTGCGGACTGGTGTTGCCGGCCGCCGGCATCGCGGAGGACCCGAAGCTCTTCCGGTCCGCCGAGTGCTGGCTGGTGCTGGGCGAGGTGTCCGGTTTCGAGCTCGCCCATGCCGAGCTGGCGGGCCGGTTCCACCAGCTCACGGTCGACGCCTACGGCGCCCAGCACAGCGGAGGCGATGGCCGCGGCATCCGGATCGCCTACTCGCTGGTGGGGCTGCACCTGGCCCTTGATCTCGGTTGGACTGGGCTGGCCGTACGCGATGCGCACCAGGGAATGGGTCGCCCGCAGCCCTCCTGGCCGGCCTTTACGAGGCCGGCCGGTGTGGGGACGCTGACCGTGCTCGACGTGGCGGAGGCAGGCGCTCGTGCCGGCTCGATCTCGGGGCATGCCGCCCTGGTGGAACGCTGGGCAGCCGACGTCTGGGCGGCCTGGGCGCCACTTCACGGGGAGGTGTTCGCGCTGACCGATCGGGTGGTTCGGCCCTAGTGCGCGCGGGCCAGCTCTATCTCAGAACTCGAATTCGCCGCGCGCCACGATGACGGCCCGCCCGCCGACCTCAACCTTCCCGATGGCGGTCTGGGTGCCCTCGGCCCTCGCGTAGAGCGTCGACGGCCGCTTCAGCTCCACCCCCTGGCTGATCTCGATCTCGTCACCGAACTGGATCCTGCCGTGGCGCGCGAGGTGGACCGCGAGGGGGCCGGCCGCAGACCCGGTGGCGGGGTCTTCGGAAACCCCGAGCGCCGGGCCGAACATGCGCGTCTTCCAGCTCCGACCGGAACCGGCGAAGCAGTTGGCGCCGAGCTCCGGGAGTTCGGCGAGGGCGCCGATGTCCGGCTTGAGCGCGGCAACCGCGGCCTCGCTGGAAAGCGCCACGAAGGCGTGCAGAGGCCCATTTCTGTACGCCTCGACCGGCAGCAGCGACGACTCCACGCCGAGAGCCCGTAGCAGCTCGTCGGCGCGCTCATACGGCTGCCAGGTCGGTATCGGCTGCTGCATCCGGCCGAAGCTGATCCGCCCCGCCTCGCGCTCGAGCGCGATGGGGATCACGCCGAGGCCTGTCTCGAGCCGGATCACGCCGGCGCTCCCGCCCTCGCCCAGCACGAAGGCGGCACCCAGGACCGGGTGGCCGGCAAAGGGGAGCTCCGCGGCCGGCGTGAAGATGCGGATGCGCTTGTCTCCTCCCGCCTCCGAAGAGTAAGCGAAGACGGTTTCGGAGAGGTTCAGCTCCCGAGCGATGCTCTGGAGGAGTTCGGTGGGGATGCGTGCTGCCTCGGTGAAGACCGCAAGCTGGTTGCCCGCCAGGGGCCGGTCGGTGAAGACATCGCAGACAACGTAGGGATGGCGCGCCATTCAGGCAGGTTATTTCAGGCGGCCCGATCGACCGCTGGACGGAGTTGGTGTCTGCCCGGCCAGAGGCGCGTTGAGCCGCCATGGCTGACAGCTACCCCCGATCGTCTGCGCCTATCTTCTGGACCACTCGGATGGTGACGGTGGAGGAGGTGAGGGCGCTCGCAATGAGCCTGCCGCGGACGACCGAGGCCGTGGTGCGCGGCCGCGTGAAGTTCCGCGTCGGCCGGATCGTCTACCTGGCCTTCTCGCGCGACAACCTGGTGATGGGCTTCGCCTTCCCAAAGGAGGAACGCGACTGGCTGGTGGGCGGAGACCCAGAGAAGTTCCTGCAGCCGATTCCGTCGGACCTCCTCTACAACTGGGTCCTCGTCCGCCTGGCGATGGTCGACGCTGCCG
>JALZAP010000144.1 GCA_030948245.1 Candidatus Dormiibacterota bacterium
TCGGTGACCGCCGTCAAGGGCACCTTGCCCTGCGCTGCCAGCTCGGACGCCCCGAGCGATTCCGCGACCCGGGCGAGGACCTCGTGGCGGACGTTGGCGTAGCCCGCCGAGGCAAGCCGGCGGCGGAGCGTCAGCTTTGCGTAGTGGTTCGGAACCACCACCGTGAGAGCGCCGAGCGGGTCAGCACCCTTGAGCCTGGCGACCGCTTCGCTGAGCCAGCCCTCGGCGGCGGGACCGGGTGAGAGCCGGGCTCCGGCGACCGTCACTCGGAGCCTACGCGGCTGGCTACCACCGGCAGCCGGTGGGTGACCGCAAGAGAGGTTGGCTCTTCGACGGTGAAGTAGAGGACCTGCCGTTGCTGGCCGATGCTCGACAGCATGGCGTGGAGGGCGGCGCGCCGCTCGCCGTCCGCGTAGCGGAAGGGATCGTCGAGGAGGAGCGGCGGCCGGAGGTCGCCCAGGAGCACGCCGGCGAGCGCGACGCGGACCGCGAAGTGGAACTGGTCGAGGGTGCCGTCGGAGAGCTGGCGGCGGCCGAGCGGACCGCCGCCGGGGTCTGCCGGTAGGAATGTGAGCCCGGACCCCGCGGCCAGCGCCACCCTGTAGTCGGGTGCGACCGCCGACAGGGTGTTGGACGCCTCCGCGGCCAGCTCCGGGCCGACGCCCTGGCGGATGTCCTGGATGGCGGCCTCGAGCTCCTCCCGGGCCAGGCGCATGGCGTCGAGCCGCAGCTTCAGCCGATCGACATCGCGACGGGCGACCTCGACCTCGTCCTCCAGCTCGGCCAGTGACGGCGCGGCGCTCTCCAGCGACTGGAGCTCGATCTCGCAGCGGAGGCGGGCTTCATCGGCGGCCCGGATCACGGCCGGCAGCTGCTGGGCCCGTGCCTCCCGCCGCGCCAGCTCGGCGGGTTCGAGGCGGTGGATCGCCGCCTCGCGGAGGGCTGCTTCGACCTCGTCGAGGTCGCGGCCAAGCCGCGAGCGATCCGCGCTGAGCTCCGCCTCAGGGCGCTGGTCGAGCGAACGGGCGGCGCCCTCCGCAAGGTCACGCCGGCGCTCAGCCTCACGGGCCAGCCGCTCTGCCTCCGCGTCCAGCGCCGCCACCCGTGGTTTGCTCTCCACCCTCCGGCTGCCGAGGAACCAGCCGGTCGCCGCGACAGCCGCTCCGAGCAGGCCGAGGCCGATGCCGAGCAGGACCTGTCCGAGCAGTGCGGCGGCGCCACCGAGCAGGAGCAGAGCGCCCAGCACGAGGAGGGGGATGCGCGGCATCCCCGAAGGCGGTGCGGCCGGCGCGACGATGACCGGAATTGGGGCCCGACCGCGGGCGGCCACGGCCGCGCTTTCCAGCTGCTCCAGCTCGGCCCGGGCGTCGAGGGCGCGATCGATCGCCGCCCGTCCTGACTGCAGCTCGGCCCGGCGGCTTTCAAGGCCGGCGACCCGGCGGGCCCGCTCGAGCACGGCTTCCGCGTCCGCCAGCTCGGCCTCGAGCAGCCGCGATCGTTCGCTGAGCTCCTCCAGCCTTGGCTTCCCGTCGGCCAGCCGGCGCATCGCGGAACCGGCGGAGGCGAGCACCGACTCGGCTTCGCGGAGGCGCCCCTCGCCGGCCGCGATGAGCCCGGCGCGGGGGCCGCTCAGCTCCTTGACGCTGTCCGCCAGCTTCTTGACCGCGCGGGCTGCGCTGACACCGCCCGGCGACCCGGAGACGAGGAGCTCGATCCGCTCGCTGAGCGAACGGGTGAGGTCGTCGGCATCGCCGACCTCGATGCCCTCGTGGCGGACCAGCAGCGTCGCCCGGAAGAGCGCGTCATCGCAGCCGGTGTGCTCGCGAACGATCCGTGCGATATCGCCGACCGAGGTGGCCAGGGTGAGCCAGCCGCCCTCCCGGCACTCCGCGATCGAGCCTCGGTGGCCGACCAGGTCGCGGTCGACACGGAATTCGCTTCCGTCCGGGAGCATGTACTCGAGGGCGACCTGGCAGACGTCCGAGCCGGCGGCCACCAGCACCTCGCGCTCAGCGGCCGTGCGCGGTGAGTAGAGGGCGGCCTGGATGGCCAGCAGGATGCCCGTCTTGCCCGCCTCGTTCCGGCCCAGGAAGACGTTCACGCCGGGCTCGAAGCGGACCTCGACCGGCTCGCGGTAAGAGCGGAAGCCGTGCATCACGAGCCGGGTGAGCCTCACAGGAGACCCTCCAGCGACTGGAGGCCGATCGCCAGCGCCCGCTCGGCGAGCTGCCGCTCGGGATCGTCGATCGCGGCCTCGAGGCGCGCCCGAAGGCGCCGCTCGAAGGCGCCCCGGATGGTGTTGGAGGCTACCGGTGCATCCGGCATCGTCCGCGTGCGATCGCGCAGCTGGAGCAGGAAATAGCGATCGGCCACGGTGTCGCCGAGCAAGCTGGGATCACCGCCCAATGGGTGGTGGATGACCCCCGTCAGGTCGAAGCGTGCCAGCCGGTCGGGCTGGGCGGCGGCCAGCAGGCGGCGGCGGACCGCCTCGGCGAGGTCGCCCGCCGACTCGTGCTGGAGGTCGTCGAGCGGGATCTCCTCGAGGTGGATCTCGCGCTGGTTGACCGCGATCGGTGTCACCGCAGGCGGGCGGCCCGGCTCGCTGAGCTCCACCAGCAGCACGTGCCGCGCGCCCGCCTCGGCGGGATCGAAGCCGAGGCCCTCGGGCGAGCCGGGGTAGGCGGCGGTGACGGCTCCCCGGTTGACGACCCGGGAGCGGTGATGGTCGCCGAGGGCGAGGTAGTGGAACCCGCAGCGGTCGAGGTCGGCCTCCTCGAAGGGCAGGTTCTTGGGATCGACCTTACCGGTGATGTCGGCCCAGAGCATCGACGCGTGCGCGATGCCTACCTGAAAGCGCGTCGCGGGCTCGGGTGCCGGAAGCCCGCCGAGAAGGCCGCCCGGCCGCGCCCGGCCGAGGGAGGCGAGGCCGTGGAAGGCGGTCTCGCCGATGACCACCGTGCGCCAGGAGTCATCGCTGAAGACGGTGACGTTGCGCGGCCAGGGGCGATCCCAGACGCCACCCGGCCGCCAGGCGTCGTGGGTGCCCGGCGTGACCAGAACCGGGACCTCGCCGCAGGCAGCCAGGGCTGCCGCCAGGCGCGCGGCCTCCGGCTGGCCGGGGAGGTCGCGGTCGAATACATCGCCGGCGAGGACCAGGGCATCGACGCCGTGCTCGCGGACGAGCTCGGGGAGACGGTCGGCCTGGCGCGCGAAGTCCTCGCGCCGCTGCGCCCGGCGACCGCGGTCCTCGATGTATTCGAGGCGTGGCGCCAAATGGATGTCCGCGCTGTGGAGGATCCGCAAGATGAGTTGAACCTTGGGCTAGTGGGACGACAGCTGCTTGTCGCGGGCGGGGCTAGTTTACGGCGCCTGGTAATTGCCCGGCGGGATGAAGGTCAGCCGCTCGACCATCAGGACGATCGCGGCCCGGTTCTCGGGCGTCTCGCCGTGGAGGCTGATCGAGTAGTCGATGCCGGCAGCCGCCCACTCGAGGATCAGGTGGCCGGCGTTGCTCCCCGGACCGGAGCAGTGCTCCCAGCGGGAGGGCGAGCCTGCGACCGGCGGGCCGGTGTCAAGCGGGGTGGGGGCGGAGCAGGCGACCGCTGACGTGGCTGCCCGTGCCTGCTGGCCGATTATGACCAGGTGCCCGCGGGGTATGCCATCCCCGCTCAGCTCCGAAGATGGATAGCCGGCCGGCGCTCGGAAGTGGTATTCGAGCACGAAGCGCGGCGCGACGTTCGGATCGTGGTCGTGGAAGACGCAGCAATCCGGTCCGGAGATCGTCGCCTCGGCGGGCAGAAGGCCCGGGCACGGCGCCGGGAAACCGAGCCGATCGGCTATCTCCTGGCACGAGGGGACGGGAGCTTTCTGAGGGGTGAGGAACAGGTGTGGGAGGCGGACCGCGTCGGGCGGGTAGGGCGCCGGCGCTTCGGCCGGCGTCAGTGCAACCCGCTGCGCCACCCGTGGGTAGGTTGCCAGCCTCCAGCCGCCGATGACAGCGAGATGGGCGAGCGAAGCCACCATCACCGATAGCGCACGCCGTTGCCGGGAGCCGAACGGGAGCAATAATCACCCACGTTGCGAAAGATGGAATTCGAGAAGGGTGACCGCATTGTCCGCCTGCTGGCCGAGCTGCGCCTCCTCCAGGCGGTACCCCAGGGCCTGACCACCCGCGACCTCGCCGACCGGATGACCATCAGCCAGCGGCAGGCGCAGCGCGACCTGAAGGCGCTCGAGAGCTATCTCGGCGTCCCCTTCTTCCTCGAGGGCAACCGCTGGGTCGTCGACCGGAACTTCTGGCTCCAGCCCCTCCGCTTCTCGCTGACCGAGGCGATGGGCCTGCTGCTCAGCGCCCGGCTGATGCTGCGCCACTCCGACCACGCCGACGAGTTCACCGCCTCCGCTTACGAAAAGCTCGCCGCCGTTCTCCCCGAGCCCATCCGGGACACACTCACCGAGGCGGCGTCAGGGCTCGCCCGCAAGCCCGCCGACGGCCGCCACACCCGGATCCTGAGCGAGCTGGTGACGGGCTGGGCGGAGCGCCGGAAGGTGCGCATCACATACACGATGGAGCGCACTTTCGAGCGCACTGTCTGGCCGCTCTTCCTGGAGCCATCGCCCCTTGGCCACGGCATCTACCTGCTCGCCTGGGACGAGAAGCTGGCGGCGGTCCGCTCCTACCGGTTGGAGCGGATGTCCGACGCGCGGCTCCTGGAGGAGACCTTCGAGCCGCCTCCCGGCTTCGACGCCGGCATCCACCTCGGGCAGGCCTGGGGGATCTGGGGCCCGGGTGACCCGGTCGAGGTCGACCTGATCTTCGCGCCAGCGGTCGCGCGCCGGGTCCAGGAGACGGTCTGGCATCCCAGCCAGGTTCTCGAGCAGCTGCCGGACGGAAGGGTCAGGCTGAAGCTCCGGGTCAGCTCCTGGCTCGAGCTGCGCCACTGGGTCCTCGGGTGGGGCGAGACGGTCGAGGTCCTCCGCCCGGCCGAGCTCCGGAGCTCGATCCGCAACGCGGTCGCCTCGCTTGCCCGGGTGTACGGGACGGCGCCGGCTCCCGCCCGCCGGCCGGGCAGGCGGTCGCCCAGCGACCCGAGCCGAACGCCGAAGCCTCGTTGACCCACGCTGAAGCAGTCGCGCGCGTGCGCGTGATCCAGGCTTCCGAGCAGGGGCTGAACCCGGTCTGCGGCTACCGGCTCGTCGACCAGGGACGCCGGACGGAGCGGTCGATCGTGCTCATCCACGGCTTCACAAGCTGC
>JALZAP010000145.1 GCA_030948245.1 Candidatus Dormiibacterota bacterium
GCCCACGCATGAGGTGCAGCTCGGCGTAGCTCAGCAAGAGCGCGCCGCGGCCCCTGTCACGGCCCAGGCTTTCGAAGATCTCGGTTGAGCGATCGAGGTGGTCCTCGGCCGAGGTGTAGTTCTGCATGTTCATGAGCGCCAGCGCGAGGTTGTTCTCGGAGGCGGCGGTCATGTACTGGTCCCGCAGCATCTCGTGGAGCGCGATCGACTTCTGGGCATGGCGCGCCGCGAGCTCCGGCTGGCCCATCTCGCGGTAGGCGGTCGCCAGCTCGTTGTAGATCTTCGCCATCCGGTTCAGGTCCCGCAGCGGGCCCAGCCGGTCGACGACGTCCTCGTAGATCTGGACCGCTGCCGACCAGCTCCGGTTGAAGGAGTGGATGCCGGCGATCCGGGCGAGGATCCGCACTTCGGTCATCAGGGGGATCGGCTTGAGCTGGCGGCAGCGCTGGAGGGCCGCCTCGGCGAAGTCCAGTGCGTTCGCCTCCTCGAGCAGGTAGGGAACGTGGATCTCCCAGCTCAGGCATTCGACCGCCATCGCCTTGTCCATCACCGAGTCGTAGTACTCGCGGGCCGCTGCCAGCAGTGGCGCGGCGCCCTCGGCGTCGGCTTGGCGGATGTGCGCCTGGCCCTTGAGGAAGCGCAGCCGCGCCGTCTCCGCGCGCGAGAGCCGGATGCTCAGGTGATGGCCAGTCAGCTCCTTGACCCGGTCGAAGTCCTCGCTGGCAAGGAGCTGCTCGATCTCGATGAAGTCGATCCCCGAACCGGTGGCGGGCAGCTCATCGTCGATGAAGTACTCGATCGGCTTCCCGGTGCGCTCCGCGATGAGCTCGAGGGTTGGCAGGGTCGGGTTGCTCTTTCCTGTCTCGATGAGGAAGATGGCGGTTCGGCTGAGATCGCCGCGCGCGACCCCTGCCAAGCTCAGCCCGGCCTCGCTGCGCGCCAGGCGCACGGCGCCCGGACGTACCTTCAGACCCGGTAGGCGACGACGTGCTGCAACTGCCACCGCCGAAGACTAGAACACTTCCGGCCCTTGTGCAGCAATAGTTATCGCCCTACGGCGAAATTGTTAAGCGGTGACGGTGACCCCTTAGGGCGCGATCGCTAGGAGTAGCAGCAGGATCCGATCGGACTGGCGAACATCGCGAAGGCGGTTACGGCGGTCACGGCGACGCTGACGGTGGCGATCGAGAGGGCGATTAGGAACTTACGCATGCATTGAGAACCCCCGAATAGCGGTCGGGACCCGACCGCGGCACGCACACCTTAACAAAAATGGGCAAAACTGTTAAGCGCTTCAGTTGACAAGGACCCACCTGGCCGGTAGCGTCACGCCTAGAGGTGGGTGGTGTGTCGATTGCGCTTCGGAGCCGGGTAGTGGACTGGTTTGGGTTGCTGAGTGCCGCCCGCCGGCTGGCAAGAGCACATGAGCCGTGGGTCAGCGCCAGCGAGGCTTCCGAGTACGGTCTCGACCTCCTCGCGGTCGCCGAGTTCGATGGTCTGACCGAGCAGCAGCGGAAGATTCTCCTCATGCACGGCGAGATGTGGCTGGTCCGCCCTCGCTGGGAGCGGTCGGAGCTGATCACCCTGCTCGGCAAGCAGCTCGACACCTACCGGCTCTTCGGGCTCCCGGTGCGGATCGACGCTGAGCTGGCCGGCTTGATCGGGGAGCTGCGCGCGATCCCGACCTGAACCTCTTCTGTACTTCTATCCCCCCATTCCGGGCGGGCCGGTGCCCGCCTGGATGGTGGGAAACCGCGCCGGCCCGGATATCCTGCCCGCGGAATGATTCGAAAGACGCTTGCCCTGCTGCTCGCCCTGGCCCTCGTGGCCCTCTTCGCCGTTCCGGGTCTCGCCGCTTCCCAGTCTCCAACGGCCGACCTCACAGCGGGGCCGCCCCCGGCCGGCAGTTGGATGGGCGTCGACACCGAGACCGGCGCGCTTACAGCGGCGGACATCTACGGGAGCCAGTCGCCCGCCATAAGCGGCTTTGGCGATGCCTATCGGCGCGCCTGGAGCGGCGCCAACCTCGTCCTCGTCGACCGCCTCGAGCGCTTCACCTCGGTGCTCTGGGCGGCCGTCCGCTTCGGGTCGTCGAGCGGGGCGGCGAGCGCCAGCTCGAGCCACGCCAGCTACAAGAAGCTGCCCGACTTCACGACCTATGCCTACGAGACCACCGACCCGGCCGATGCCCAGGGCTTCATCGCCGACTCGATCGTCTTCTCCAAGGGCGACTACATCGCCGTCGTGCAGCTGGCCGCCAAGGGATCCATTCCGCACGATGTGCTCATGGAACAGGCGAGCCGCCAGCTCGCGCTGCTGCCGATGGCGACGGCCGAGTACCAGTCGGTCGGCTACGGCATCATCCTCGGTGGAGCCGGCTTCCTCATCGTGCTGGCCGCCCTGATCGTCGGAATCGTCCTCCTGGCTCGCCGCCGCCGGCCGGCGGTTCCCGCGTTCGCCACGACCCATCCGCCGGTCGCGACCGGTGTTCAGTTCTCACCCGACGGCAGGCACTGGTGGAACGGCCAGACCTGGCAGGACGCCGAGCTCAGCGTCCCGCCCGGTTCACCGCGCTCGCCCGACGGCGGTTACTGGTGGGACGGTGCCCGCTGGCGGCCGATGCCACCCGGCGCCCGCTGAGCGCTGGGTTCCTCAGAGCTCCTTTCTTCGGAAGCTGAGGATGGCCAGGCCGAGCAGGCCCAGGATCCACGCCACCGTCCAGACGAGGTAGGGGAGGCCTGGAGCGGTTGCCGCAAAGAAGGGGTTGGCCGCGGCGCGCCGTCCCGCCAGCGCCTGGACAGCGAGCAACTGCGACGTCTGGAGGTAGTAGAGGGCTCCCCGCCACATCCCGTCGGTCGGGACGATCAGCCGTGACACGGTGCCGAAGGCCGCGACCGTGTCGTTGCCGAAGGAGTAGCCGATGTTGCCGACGATGCCGGCGAACCAGACCGCCAGGAGAAGGATGGTGGCCACGATACCGCCGGTCATCGGCGCGAGCCGGGTGCTGAAGAGCAGGCCCATGGTGACCGCGACCACGCCCTCGGCGACCAGGTAGGCGATCGCCTCGAACGGGTGGGGGGGTAGGTAGCCGATCACAAGGTTCACGACCTCGAGCTCGATCAACGTTGCCGCGATCGTGTAGATGACCACGACCAGGGACAGGCCCAGCCAGCGGCCGAGAACGACGTCGCTGCGCCGGACGGGCCGCGGGACGATGGAGAGGATCACCCCGGACTCGACGTCGCTCGAGATCGCAGGCGCGGCGACGAAGACCGCCGCGAAGGTCAGCACGAAGCTGAACATGAAGAACGTCAGGATCGTCAGGATCGACGCGATCTGGTTGAGGTCGTCGTGGTTCAGTGGGCGCGAGCCACCGATCTCAGGCAGCCTCGAGAAGCCGTAGCCGACGCCCGCCACGACCAGAAAGGTGAGGGCGGCCAATGCCATCAGCATGCGCCGCCGGGAGGCCTCGATCATGGTCATCCGCGCGATCGGCCAGATGGCTCGCGTCATTTCGTCTCCTCGTCCTCCAGCAGCTGTAGGAAGCGGTCCTCGAGCGACTGCTGCTGAGGCTCGACCGCGTAGACGCGGCCGCCGAGGCGGACGATCTCGGCCACCAGGTCGGGCACCCGCTCTTCGCCGACGTTGCGGAAGGTGATCCACTCGCCGTCTTCTGACGGAGCCGCGAAGCCCTCGATCTGGCTCAGCTTGCCGTTGAGGCCGGTCATTCGAACCCGGACGATGTCCGCCCCGCGGAGCAGCTCGTGGATCGTGCCCAGCGCGATGACCCGGCCACGGTCGACGACGGCGGCCCGGTCGCAGACCATCTCGACCTCGGTGAGGAGGTGGGAGTTGAGGAAGACGGTCGTGCCGCGCTCGCGAAGCCGGCGGGTGATCTCCCTGACGTCGTGCCGGCCGACCGGGTCGAGGGCGGAGGTCGGTTCGTCGAGGAAGACCAGCTCGGGCTTGCCGAGCAGTGCCACGCCGAGCCCAAGTCGCTGCTGCATGCCTTTCGAAAAGGTGCCGCAACGGTCGTCGGCGCGGTCGCTGAGCCCGACCGTGGCCAGGGCCTCGGCGATCTCCTCCTTCCAGGCGGAACGGGGAACCCGGGCCAGGTCGCAGTGGAAGGCGAGGACCTCGCGGGCGCTCAGGAAGCCCTGGTAGCGGAACAGCTCCGGCAGGTAGCCGACCCGGCGCCGCACGGCGAGGTTGCCGATCGGCGCGCCGAGCAGCCAAGCCTGGCCCGAAGTTGGTTCGGTGAGCCCGAGGAGGAGCTTCACGGAGGTGGTCTTCCCGGCGCCGTTGGGGCCGAGAAACCCGAAGACCTCGCCTTTCGGGACCGTCATCGTGAGCCCGGCGAGGGCGGTCACGTGACCGTACTTCTTGGCGAGGTCCTGCGTATGGATGGCCGGTGTGTCACTCCCCGCCGGAGGAGTGACCACCGCGTCGCTATCCGATTCCGTTGGCGATGGCGAGGAGCTGTCCCTCATCGAAATGCCCGCCGACCGCGTAGACGATTCCGTTCTTTTCCCAAACCAGGCCCTTCACCATTCCGGTGTTTTCGGCGATCAGTACACCAGAACTGGTGTTGACGGTCTCTGGTTTCGACGTCGCCAGGTTGGCCGGGACCGGGATGACCAGGTTGCCGGAGGCGAGGGGGTCGCCGATCGCCTTGATCTCAGCGACCAGGGTCGCGTTGCCCGCGATTCCCGGCTGCTGGATGAGGAAATTCTCAAGCTCTGCCGCCGAGGCTCCGGTCGACGTCACCACCGGGGGCCTCGCCACGCCTGCGATCAGGGGCAGGTTGCTGAGGTCGGTGCTCTTGCTGATGGTCCCGAACACCTCGCCCACGGCCGGTCCGACGGTCACCGTGAGGGTGGTTCCGTTGATGCCGGCGGGGAAGACGGGCGCCGGCTTGCCGGCGGCGGTCGCTGCCGCCCTGGCCTTGGCTTCATCAAACGTGAATCTGACCTTCGACTCGCCGATCACCGTGTAGGTGACTGTCTGACCGGCAAAGTCAGCGGGAGCACGGGGAGGCGTAAGACCGCTCAGTGTGGTCGCCTCGGCGGCGGTGAGCACGGTCTGCGTGGTGCCCTGCTCGAGAACCTTTGTCGTCCCGTACTGGGATAGGTCCGGCAGCCCGGCGACGCTGCCCTCGGTGGGCGGCGTCACGGTGACGGCCTTGATCGTCTGGTTCTGGTTGCCGCCGAAGATCGTGACCAGGCTGGGCGTGGCGTAGATC
>JALZAP010000146.1 GCA_030948245.1 Candidatus Dormiibacterota bacterium
CCTGCTGGCGGCACACCTCGCCCTCGCCTCCGGGGACCTCGTCTCGGCCGAGTCGGCGCTCGCAGCGGCGGGCGAGATCGCGCCCGCTATAGCCGATCCCGATCTCGACGCCGGGATCCAGCTCGGCCGCGTCTGCCTCGCCTATCTGCAGGGCTGGAAGGACTCGGCGCGCGACTCGCTGCTCGGTATCGCGCCGGCGCTCCACAAGGCCCGCTGGCGGAGCCGGCTCGTCCTACCCCTCATTGCCCTGACCCTCGAAGCCCGCCGCCAGGAGCGGCCCGAGGACATGGCCGCGTTCGGGAAGCTGGCAGCCGAGCTGGCCGCCACGGGAGGCACCCAGGTGGAGCTCGCGACCCGCTGCGCCGACCTCGGCTACGACCTCTCCCACAACGTGCGGGCGGACGAGGTCCGCTACCTGCTCGCCGAGGCGGTCAAGGCTTGAACTTCTCGAGGATCTGGGCGACCGTCCACTCACCGTAGGAGCGGACCAGCTCGTCGCCGGCCACCTTCCAGATCGCGCCCAGGTGGCGCGGTCCCCGCGCGGCGAGATCTTTCAGCTGGACCTGCGCGTAGCGCGCTATGTCGGGCACGGCGCGCAGCTGGTCGGCCATCCACTTGGCGCCTTCCTCGACCATGTCGGCGGGCTCCAGCGTGGCGGTCGAGCGGGGCTCCAACGGCTCGGTGGCGTCAGATGCTTTGGCTTCGGTTGATGGCGGCGGCTCCAGGTCGGCCCTGGGAGGCGCCGTGAAGTCGGGCTCGCCGGTGGCAACGGGCGAAGCCTCGGCGATCACCTCGACGGGCTCCGCCGGAGCGCCGTTGCCGTGATGGCGACCTGGGCTGGCCGCCGTCGATCCCATCGCGGCGCCCACCAGCGCCGCGACGTCGACACCGGTCAGGCCCTTGATCATGGCCGCCGACTCGGCGACCGTCCGGGTCGAGTTCTTGACCAGGTCGCTGGCGCCATCCGAGCTGAGCACGGTCAGGTTCTCGATATTGCCCATCGGCTCAGCCGCCGCTCGGACGATCTCGGGCAGCGCGGTGAGGATGGTCTGGATGATGGCGGCCTCGTTGAACTGCTTGTAGGCATCGGCCCGCATCGCGAGGACTTTCGCCTCGGCCTCGCCCTTGGTGAACACGATCGCGGCCTCCGCGCCGCCCTGGAGGCGAACCTGCTCGGCCTGCGCCTCGGCAGCGGCGATGGTGACCTTCTTCTGGCCCTGGGCACGCTGGACGGCTGCCTCCGCCTCAGCCTCGGCCGGGCGCACGGTCGTCGAGAGCAGCTCCTTCTGGGTCTTGTCCGCTTCCAGCAGCGCCAGCTCGGTCTGCTTCTGGACGACGGCCTGCTGGGCGGCCGCCTGGGCGAGCGGACCGGCCTGGGCCGCGGTCGCCTGCGCCGACTGTACCTGCTGCTCGATCTCGGCCTGCTTGAGGGAGACGTCCCGCTGGGCGTTGATCTTCACCTGCTGGGCCTGTGCCTCCCGGACCGCGGCCTCCTGGTCGGCCGTCGCCTTGGCCATCCGGGCGTCGCGCTCGACGACGGCCAGGTTCTGCTGGCCGAGGAGCCCGATGTAGTTGGACTCGTCGGTGAAGCTCTGGATCGTGAAGGCGTCGATCTGGAGCCCGGAGGTGGCGAGATCGCCCTTGGCGGCGTCCTGGACCTGCTGGAGCAGCTTCTGGCGGTCGCGGATCAGCTCTTCCACGGTCAGCGTGCCGACGATGGCGCGGAGCGATCCCTCCAGCACGTTCTTGACGATCGAGTCGACCTGGTCGTCCTTCGCCTCCAGGAAGCGCTCGGCGGCATTGCGGAGCGACTCCACGTCGCGGCCGATCTTGAAGGTGGCGACGCCCTGGACCTGGACCTTGATGCCCTGGCTGGTGACGGCATCCTGGAGCTGGACCGAGATCTGTCGCGCGGTCAGCTTGAGCCGGCCAACCCGGTTCCGGATCGGGATGACAAACGTCCCGCCGCCGACGACGACCTTGACCCCGCGGTCGCCGGCCGCCGACATCACGTTGCCCTTCTCGTCGCGGACCTTGGCTCCCTGGGAGCCGGCGACGATCAGCGCCTCGTTGGCGTTCGCCACCTTGTAGCGGCTGGCCACGTAGGCCAGGAGCAGGACGACGATCAGGATGACGGCTAGCGCAAGGAGTGGTCCGCTCATGGGTTTCTTAGGCCTCCTGGGGACTGGTCGTGCTGGCGGGCGCGACAACGACGTTGGAGCCGGCGACGGATTGGATCTTCACCGAGGCGCCGGCGGGTATCTGGGTGTCGGCGGTTGCGGTCAGCTCGTGGGACTGGCCCCCGTAGCTGAGCTGGACGGTTCCGAAATGGCCCGCCGGGATGCCGACCGAGACCCGCGCCGTCTGGCCGACGAGGTCGCTGAGGCTGAACGGTTGCTCAGCTTGGCCGCTGGCCAGGACGCCGAAGAGCAGGAACACGAAGCCGGCGCCCGCGAAGCCGGTGACGATGCCGACGACGGTTGCTATGCCGGGCCCCAGGTGAAACACCTGTGTGCAGAAGAGCCCGCCCACGCCGAACATCGAGATGAAGCCGAGCACCAGCGGCATCAGGCCGACGCCGCCGATGTCGACGCCCGCGTGAAGGGCGTCGAGAACGCCGCCGAGCAGGTCGCCGACCACCACGCTCACCAGCAGCAGCCCGCCGCCGGCGAGGAGGCAGATCAGGAAGATCGAGTCGGCTACGCCCATGGGCGGCCCAATCTTAGGACGAGTGGCTCAAGTCAGGTCGTAGCGCAGAAAGAGGTGAGAGCCGCTCCGGCGCACACTCAGGAGGCGCCCTCGGATGTCGATGCGGGGCAGCAGCGAGGTGCCCTCGACCATGCCGATCTGGGTGGAGTCCCGTTCCCTCCCCGCCAGCGCCGGCGAAACGGTCAGGAAAAGCTGCTCCACAAACCCGCCGGAAAGCAGCTGGCCGAAGAGGTGAGGCCCTCCTTCGGTCAGGATCGTCCGGTGGCCCTCGCTTCGCAGGAAGCCCGCCACAGCAGCGGCAGAGATCGCATCGCCAACACCGAGCGGGATCACCTTCACACCTTCCGGAGCGCGTCCCGCGAGCCGGTCGGCCCCGGCGGCGGTCGTCAGGATCAGCCCACCGGCGAGGGCGGGCACCGTCGGGTCGACCGCGCCACTTCCGCTGACGACGGCCAGCGGCACCTTGGGGGGCAGCCGGAGGTACTCGCGCAGCCGGTGGTAGGCGTCAGCCGCGGGAGGATAGACGCGGTCCGGGGTCCAGACGTGGTCGGCCTCCGCACGCAGCGTCCCGGCGCCGATCAGGACGACGTCGGCGAAGGCGCGCAGCAATCCCATCAGGAAGCGGTCGGCGGGCAGGCCGCCGCTGATCAGGCCGCCCTGGCCGGAAGCGGCGGGGTCGACCGCCGTGACGCCGTCGAGCGACGCGACGAAGTTCGCGTAGAGGAGGGGCTTTCCGAACCCCAGCTCGCCGTCGTGCAGCTCGGCAAGGGGCGGCGGAAGCTGCTCGACGGGCAGATCCGCATCCTCGAAGAGCAGCTCCAGGAGCCCGCTCAGGTCCGGCCCGGCCTCATCTCGCAGATCCGCAGGAACTCCGCTCGCAGGGTCGGATCCTCCGCGTAGTGGCCGCGCCAGAAGGTCGTCCGCGTCACCGAGTCGGTCTCCCGGACACCCCGCATCTGGGTGCAGAGATGGCTGCCGTCGAGGTAGACGGCCACGCCGTGCGCGTCGAGGATGCCCTCCAGAGTCTCCGTGATCTGGACGCCCATCCGCTCCTGGATCGAGAAGCGGCGCGCGAACAGCCGCACCAGCCGGGTCAGCTTGGAGATGCCGATTATGTTCTCGTGGGCGATATAGCCGACGAAGGCCTTGCCGTAAAAGGGGAGAGCGTGGTGCTCGCAAAGCGAGTAGTAGGGGATCGGCCCTTCGATCACCTGGCTCAGGTTGCAGTCGGGACCGCCCCTGCATTCGGTCGGAAAAGCCGTGACCAATTTGGGCTCCCCTTCGTACCCCTCGGTCGCGTCGAACATCGCCTTGAGGAAGCGGGCGGGCGTCTTCTCGGTCCCCGGCGTGTCCACCTCCATCCCGAGCGCCTGGAAGATCTCGCGCATGTTCGCCTCGTAGCGGGCCCACTGTTCGGGGCCAATCTCCCGCGGGGTGCTGCGCTGCCAGTCGTCCGAGTCCCGCCGGCCGAGGCCGCGCAGGGTGCCGACCTCGTGGCCGTGACCATCGTTGCTCATGCCCGGATGATGCTAGTCGAACCGTTGGCGGGCTCGGTCCCCGGATACTTCCACTGCCCGAACGGTAGGCTCAAAGTCGACGACCTTCATCCACAGGAATGCTCTAAGAGGAACCGGGAGCCATAGCCATCGCCGATTTCGCCGCCATCGACAGCTACATATCCGAGCACCAGAGGGAGTGGATCGACGAGCTGCGCGAGCTGTGCGCCGTGCCCAGCGTCTCAGCGCGGCACGAGGCGATCGAGCCGTGCGCGGCGCTGGTGGCGCGGATGCTCGAGCGGCGCGGCTTCGGGGTCGAGGTCTCGCCCACCGGTGGCCACCCGGTCGTGCTCGGCCACGCCGGCGGCAGCAACCGAGCGCGGAGCCTTCTCTTCTACAACCATTACGACGTCCAGCCGCCCGAACCACTCGAGCTCTGGGAAAGCCCGCCCTTCAAGTTGACGGAGCGCGACGGCTCGGTCTTCGCGCGGGGCGCCAAGGACGACAAGGGCGAGTTCGTATGCCGGCTGGCGGCGCTCGACGCGGTCCGCGCGGTAACCGGCTCCTACCCCTGCGACATCATCTGGCTGGCCGAGGGCGAGGAGGAGGTCGGCAGTCCCCACCTACCCGCCTGGGTGGACAAGCACGCCGTCCGGCTTCGGGCGGACGCAGCCATCTGGGAGGAGGGCGGGATCGACGTCGACGAGACGCCGATCGTGCGGTTGGGCGCCCGCGGCCTGCTCTATGTCGAGCTGTCGGTCAAGGTTCTCTCCCGCGACGCCCATTCGGGGCAGGCGAACCTGCTCCCGAACGCAGCCTGGCGGCTCACGTGGGCGCTGGCCAGCCTGAAGAGCCCCGACGAGCGGATCCTGATCCGCGGCTTCTACGACGCGGTCCGGCCGCCCACCGCGCGCGAGGTGGAGCTGCTGAAGGCGATGCCGAAGGGGGACGCGGACATCCGCGAGGAGTTCGGCCTCCACGACCTCCTCGGCGG
>JALZAP010000147.1 GCA_030948245.1 Candidatus Dormiibacterota bacterium
ACCACCGGCCGGAGGGTGCTCAGGATCTGCGCCTCGTGCCGCCAGTTGAGTCCTGGGTCGAGCGGCAGCTCCTCCCGGACAAGGCCTCGCAGCATGCCCCCGACGTAGGCGGTCGAGATGTGGACGAGGTGTGGGTCGGTGCCGCCCTTGGCAAGCGTCTCAACCAGCCGGGAGGCGCCGAGCAGGTTGGTCTGGGCGCTGAGGTCGGCCGGGTTGTCGAACTCGACCGCGGCGGCGGAGGCGATCACGATGTCGGCTCCCAGCACCTGGCCGCGGGTGGTCTCGGTCAGCCCGAGTCCCTCGCGGCCGAGGTCCAGCTCGACGACCGCCAGCTTCTCCTTGACGAGGGCTGCGAACGCCTCATCGCCGAGTTTTTCCCGGAGCGGCTTGAAGGCGGGGCTGGAGAGCACCTCCTTCTCGAGCCGGTCCGCTGCCGAGCGGCGCTGGCTGGGCCGGATGGCGAGGTTGATGCGACCGACTTCGGGCACCGAGCGGAGAAGCTTCTCGACGATCGACTTGCCGAGGAAGCCCGTCGACCCGGTGATGAGGAGCGTCTTGCCGGCGAGGCCTTCGGCTATCAAGGAGCTCAATTCTAGGTTTAAGCCCCCAGGGGCCTCTTGTGGCACGTGTACCGTTCGACCGAGTGGTCGAAACGCTCCTTCTCACCCACACCGACCTCGACGGGGTCGGCTGCGGTGTCCTCTTCACTGGTTCGCGGCCGGGGCAGGGAACCGTCGAGCTGGTCGACAACGGCGCCATCGACGCCCGCGTCCGCGAGGCGCTGACCGCCTCGCCGGCGATAATCGTCACCGACCACGGCATCGACGCCGAGACAGCGGACCGGGTCGACGCCTACGTCGCCGCCGGTGGGCACTTCACGCTGCTCGACCACCACCGCTCCTCGCGGCACCTGGCCGGCCGCCAATGGGCGACGGTGGACGAGTCGCGCAGCGCCACCGGGCTCCTCTTCGACCACCTCGGCCAACCGGCGGTGTTTGCCGAGTTCGCGCGGCTGGTTGAAGACCACGACCTGTGGCGCCACACCGACCCCCGTTCCGCCCGCCTCGCCACCCTCGTCGGCCTGCTCGGCCACGATCGCTTCCTGGCCCGCTTCAGCGACAACCCGCAGGTCGAGTTCGAGGCAGGCGAGCAGCTCCTGCTCGACAACGAGGACGCCCGCCGGGAGGACTACCTGGCCAAGAAGGTGGAGCAGGCGCATGTCTTCGAGCAGGCCGGCGTGCGCTGGGCGGTCTGCTACGCCGAGCAGTATCAGTCAGACGTTGCGGAGCGCCTGATGACCGACCTCGGGGTGGCGGCGACGGCGATCGTCAACCCGGCCCGCCGGACGGTGTCGTTGCGGGGTCGGGACTTCGACGTGTCGGCGGTGGCGCAGCGCCAGGGTGGGGGCGGCCACGCGAGGGCCGCGGCGTTCACCTTCCGGGGTGGCGAGCTGGAGAAGGAGCTCGAACGGTTCGAGCGTGGGCTCGAGGACCTGCTCTGTGGCGGCTGAACTCGGGCCCCACGCTTAGCGGCCTCGCGCCCCCGCGCCGACCACCATCACGGTCGGTGTCGCGTTGGTATCCGACTCGCCCAGCGCAGTAAGCGCAGTGACCAGGAACCAGTAGCTGTGGCCGACCTCTCCGTGGACCAGGGCGCTGGTTGCGGTGCCGCCCGACTGCAGCTTCGTCCCGAGCTCGTCGTCCCGGTACTGGGTCAGGTCATAGGTCACTCCCAGGCCCGGGCTCGTCCAGCTGACCGCCAGGTCGGTGCCCGCGTCGCCGGTGGTGGCCAGCTTGGCGGCCACCTTCGGCAGCGCTAACACCGGGCTCTTGGCGGTGCCGTTGAGCCAGAGGTTGCCGGCGTCGTCCGGCCACGGATCCCGTCCTCCGCCGGACCAGCCGAAGGGGTCGACCGGGTCCCAGGTCGCGTGGTGGTAGACGCCGAAGTGGAGGTGCTCACCGGTGCTCGAACCGGTGGTGCCGGAGATGCCGATCACCTGACCACGGCTGACGTGCTGGCCGCGGCTGACGTCGATCCGCCAGAGGTGGCCGTAAAGCGTGTCGAAGCCGTTGCCGTGGTTGATGCGGATGCCCTGGCCGAAGCCGCATTTGCCGCAGCCGGGAGTGCTCCAGTCGGCGTAGTCGACGGTTCCGCCGGCGGCCGCGACGACCTGCTCGTAGTAGAGGCCGAGGTCCCACCCGTCGTGGCCGTCGTAGAAGAGCCAGTCGGTCTTGCCGGAGGTCATCGCGTAGCCGATGCTGGCCTCCGGGTTCCGGCCGTTGCCGGCGTAGGCGACCGTGCCGTCGAAGCGGCAGATGACGCCGTCGGTCAGGTAGTTGGGACCGCAGTGATCGAAGTTGGAGCTGACGAAATGGCCGTCGCCCAGGTAGGGCAGGGTCAGGAATCCGCCACCACCCGGCCCGTACTGGCCACCGATCCCAGCTGCTGGCATCTGCGGCGGGTAGGGGTCGACGATGCGCTGCTTAGGCTTGGGGTCGGGAAGCGGCAGCGGTGCCGCCGCGACCGGTGCGGCGGTGGCGATGGTAAGGACGGCCGCCAGCGCCGCCACCAGCATGCCCCGGGTCATGCCACAGAAGGGTATGGCCCGCCGGCCGCGATTCCGACGACGAAATGCCGCAGATGCGTAACGCATCAACCTCGTCATAACGACCGACGAGGCCTCTCCGACACACCCAAGTACGATGTGAAGGTAGATGCCACCGAGCAGCGAAGGGCTTTCGGCCGAGTACCAGGAACCGCTCGGGCCTGCCGGCGTCAGGCTCCGCGAGCGGCCCCGTCTTCCCCTCCAGGAGGGTCACGTTGCGGTCGCCATCAAGGCCGCCGGGCTCAACCATCTCGATCTCTGGATGGCCCATGGTCAGCAGCGAGTCGATCCGCCCCGCGTGATCTGCGCCGATGGTGCCGGGGTTGTTGAAGAGTCTGCCGACCCGCGCTGGGAGCCGGGCGACGAGGTCGTCCTCCTCCCGACCGTCTCGGACGGGACGTGCGAATTCTGCCAGGCCGGTGAAGAGGTCTTCTGCCCCCACTTCGGCATCCTCGGCGAGCACACCGACGGCACCGCCTGCCAGCGCCTCCAGGTCCACGGCCGGCTGGTCTACAAGAAGCCGGCCGGCCTCAGCTGGGAGGAGGCGGCCGCCTTCCCTCTGACCTTCCTGACCGCCTACCGGATGCTGACCACCCGGGCGCGGCTGCAGTCAGGAGAAACCCTCCTCGTTGTCGGCGCCGGCGCCGGCGTCGGCGTGGCTGCGATCCGCATCGGCAAGTTCCTGGGCGCCAAGGTTTACGCCACCAGCCGGTCGGAGGCGAAGCAGGAGCAGGCGCGCAAGCTCGGCGCCGACGAGGCCTTTGGGACCGAGGGTCTCGCCAACCCGGTGCGCGAGCTGACCGGCAAGCGCGGCGTCGACGTCATCTTCGACTCGGTCGGCGCGGCCACCATCGACGAGGACCTGAAGGCCGTCCGGTTGGGCGGGCGGATCGTCACCTGCGGGTCGACCAGCGGGCCCAAGGTAACCATCCTCTGGCCGCGCCTCTTCTTCCGGCACGCCGACCTCCTCGGCTCGACGATGGGCAACTCGCGCGAGTTCGAGGCTGTCCTGGAGATGATCGAGCAGGGAGTGAAGCCCGTCGTCGACAGCAGCTACCCGCTGGCCGAGGTCGGGGCGGCCCTCGCCCACCTCGATGCCGGCGAGCAGTTCGGCAAAGTGATCCTCCGGGTTTCCGACTGACCCGGATTCTCGTCACCAACGACGACGGCATCACCGCAGCCGGCCTCCACGCGCTTTGTACGGCAATGGCAACCCTCGGAGAGGTGAGCGTCGTCGCCCCCGATGCCGAGCGCTCGGCGGTCGGTCACGCGATAACGACGCTCACGCCGCTCCGGGTGAAGGAGGTCGCCCTGGAGGACGACCTGGTCGGTTACGCCGTCAATGGCACGCCCGCCGACTCGGTCAAGCTGGCGGTGGGTGCGATCCTGAAGGAGCGGCCGGACCTCGTCGTCTCGGGGATCAACCTCGGCCCGAACACGGCCACCAACATCATCTACTCGGGTACCGTCTCCGCCGCGACCGAGGCCCGAATCCTCGGCATACCTTCCATCGCCATCTCGCTCGGCGGCTTCAAGAACCCCATCTGGGAGACCGGAGCCAAGTACGCCATCCGGGTTGCCGAGCAGGTGCTGGCGAAGGGACTGCCGGCCAAGGTCCTGCTCAACGTCAACGTCCCCAACCTGCCGGCGGCCGAGGTCAAGGGTGTCCAGGTCACCCGGCAGGGCGAATCCGCCTACGAGGAGCGCTTCGACAACCGCTCCGACCCGCGCGGCGTGCCCTACTACTGGGCGGCAGGCAGCTACCGGATGAGCGACGTCGAAGAGGGCACCGATGCACTCGCCCTCGATCGCGGCTACGTCAGCGTAACCCCGGTCTGCTTCGACCTGACGGCCCACGGCTGGCTCGACGCGCTGAGGGCTTGGGAACTCTCCTAGCCAGGATGTCGGCCACCGGGTAGACCGTGCCGGCGACCGGGACGAAGCTCGGCACGCCGGGGATGATCAGCGCTTCGGGCGCGCGGCTGTGTACCGGCAGGACCACCCGCGGCTTGACCGTCAAGACCATGCGGACGATGTCGGTCACCCTCGAGTGGCCCGATGTGGTGACGACCCGGTGCTCGAGCCCGAAGCGCTCGATCCATGCGTCGAGGACCGCCTGGGCGGGATCGTACGCTCCCATCGGCGCCCCACCCGCTGCGATGTAAACCGAGCCGGGCGGAGGTTGGAGGTCGATCAGCATCGGCAGCGACTCGAAGCTGAGTTGGAGGCAGTGCTCGCGAGGCCGCTCCCGGACCGGGTCGGGGCTCTCGATGACACCCGGCCAGCCGGCCATCGCCGCCATCTTGGGTTCCATCAGCAGCTTCCGGCCGGCTGCTGCACAGCCAGCGGCGAGCCCCGCGACGCGCTCGCGGTTCATGCCGTAGCAGTTGACGATCAGCAGGCCCTTGGTTTCGGCGGCAGCCCGCTGCAGCCCGGCGATCACCTCCGCCTCGCTGAGCAGGGGCGGCGCCGAATCGAGCGGTACGTACCCGAGCGAGACACCCTCCTGGATCAGCAGGTCGGCGCCGCGCGCCTCCGCGGCGAATCGGGCGGTCAGCTCTGGCTGGAGGCCGTGCCAGCGGTGGTCGCCGG
>JALZAP010000148.1:0-1404 GCA_030948245.1 Candidatus Dormiibacterota bacterium
ATTACGACCTCTACGGTCCCGAGCACTTCGAGCGCTGGGAGAAGGACACCGGGCTCCAGATCGAGCGCGACGAGATCCTCGTCATCCACACCGGCTACCACCGCTACTACCCCGAGAACTGGGCCAACGGCCGCGCCGAGGTGGACGAGACGAGGTATTTCATCCGCCACCCGGGCCCAACCCGGGCATTCGCCGAGTGGGTGCTCGACCGCGGAGTCCGCTGGCTGGCGGTCGACGTGGGCAGCGCCGACCACCCGATGAACACAGTCATCCGCCGGATCCGCGCCGATGAGGCGGAGGACGCTGAAGCCAAGCTCGGGCGGAGCCTCGACGAGGTCTTCCCGAAGCGGGACTACCAGATCATGCACACGCTGCTCTTTCCCCACGACGTCATCCACATCGAGAACCTCGGCGGTGACATCGACAAGGTGCTCGACCGCAAGATCCGGTTCGGCTGCTTCCCGTGGCGGTTCCAGGGTGGCGAGGCGGCCTTCTGCCGCGCCGTGGCCTTCCTCGACCAGTAGGGCTCGGCTTTGAAACCCGCGCCGTTCGAGTACCACTCACCCGCATCGGTTGCGGAGGCGGTCTCGCTGCTCGGCTCGCTGGATGACGCCAAGGTGCTCGCCGGGGGACAGTCGTTGATCCCGCTCCTCAACTTCCGGCTCGCGCGGCCCGCGCACCTGGTTGACATCAACCCGCTCGAGGAGCTGGGTCGCATCTACGAGCGCGATGGCGGGCTCGCCGTCGGCGCGACGGTGCGCCAGGCCGACCTGGAATCCCACCCGCTCGCGACAGAATCCTGCCCCCTCCTCCCCCTCGCGCTGCGGCTGGTCGCGCACCCGGTGATCCGCAACCGGGGAACCGTCTGCGGCAGCCTCGCCCACGCCGATCCCGCGGCCGAGCTCTGTGCGACCCTGCTCGCGCTCGAGGGCCGTGTCGTCGCCCGCTCCGAACGCGGCGAGCGGGAGATCGCGGCCGAGGACCTCTTCCGCGGTCCGATGGACTCCGCGCTCGGGCCGGACGAGCTGCTCACCGAGGCCTGGTTCCCAACCACCCGACGCCGCGTCGCGATCGCCGAGGAGGTGCGCCGGCACGGCGACTTCGCAATGGCCGGGGCAGTCCGCGCCGGGGAGCGGCTGGTGCTCTTCGGGGTCGCGACGCGACCCGTCGTGGCCGACCCCGCAGACCCGACCCGGGGACTGCAGCCGAGCGCCGACCCTGAGTGCAGCCCCGAGTTCCGGCTCCACCTGGTCGAGGCGATAGTCGAGCGGGTGATGAGGGCATGAGGGTGAACGGGCGAGAGCTGCCCGACGCGAGCGACCCCCGCCTCCTGCTCTCCGATCACCTTCGGCACGGGCTTCGCCTCACCGGCACCCACGTCGGCTGCGAGCACGGGGTCTGCGG
>JALZAP010000148.1:1414-5193 GCA_030948245.1 Candidatus Dormiibacterota bacterium
GGTCTGCGGCTGCTGCACCGTTCTCCTCGACGGACGGCCCGTTCGCTCCTGCCTGATGCTGGCCGTCCAGGCCCGTGGCCACGAGCTGACGACCGTCGAGGGACTGGCCGCCGACGCGTCCCCGCTGCACCCGGTGCAGCAGGCGTTCCACGAGTGCCATGGCCTCCAGTGCGGCTTCTGCACCCCTGGCTTCCTGATGGTCACCACCGCCTTCCTCCGCGACCACCCCGAACCTTCCGATGCCGAGATCGACGAGGCGATCTCCGGCAACCTCTGCCGCTGCACCGGCTACGCCAACATCCGGAGGAGCGTCCGCCGTGCCGCCGAGCTGAGCCGGAGAGCGTGAGTACCCGGCTCTTCGGCGAGCGCGTCGAACGGAAGGAGGACGACCGCCTGCTCCGCGGGCACGGCCGCTTCACTGACGACATCGGGGACGGCGCATTGGAATGCGCCTTCGTGCGCTCTCCCTTCGCGTCAGCCCGGATCCGCTCCATCGACGCGGCCGCGGCCCGAGCGATGCCCGGGGTGGTCGCCGTCTACACGGCGGCCGACGTCCCCTTTGGCGACCTCGACCTGCCGCTGCTCATCCCCCATCCTCAGCTGACCCAGCCACGGACCCAGAAATGCCTGGCGAGCGAGGTCGTCCGCTACGTCGGCGAAGCGGTCGGATTCGTCGTCGCTGAATCCCGCTACCTGGCCGAGGACGCGGCCGACCTGGTCGAGGTCGACTACGAGCCACTTCCGGCGGTGGTGACCCCGGAGGCAAGCGTCCGTGCCGAGCAGCTGGTCCACAGCGGGGTGCCGGGGAACGTGGCAGCCGACGTGACGCAGGTGGTCGGCGACCCGGACGCCGCCCTCGCCGCGGCGCCCCACGTGCTCGAGCGCCACCTGCGGATCGAGCGGAGCGCGGCCCATCCCCTCGAAGGGCGGGCGGTCTGGGCCCGTTGGGATGACATCGAGAAGCGCCTGACCGTCTTCGACTCGACCCAGTCCCCAACCTCGATCCGGGGCGGCCTCGCGGTGCTCTTCGGCCTCCCGGAGACCTCGGTCGAGGTCATCGCGCCCGACGTCGGTGGCGGCTTCGGCCCCAAGATCATGCTTTTCCACCCTGACGAGCTGCTGGTCCCCCACGCCGCGATCGAGATCGGCCGGCCGGTCAAGTGGACCGAGGATCGTCGCGAGCACTTCACAGCGGTCAGCCAGGAGCGCGCCCAGGTCCACGAGGTGAAGTTCGGGTTCGACGAGGAGGGGAAGCTGCTGGCCCTCGACGTCGACTTCCTCCACGACGGCGGCGCATATACGCCCTACGGCCTCATCCTCCCCATCATCACCGCGGCCCAATTGCCAGGGCCCTACCGGGTGCCGAACTACCGGGTCCGCTTCCGCGACCTGTATACCAACTGCACGCCCACCTCCCCCTATCGCGGCGCCGGGCGCCCCCACGGCTGCTTCGTCATCGAACGGGTGATGGACGCCATCGCCGCCGAGCTCGGCCTCGAGCGGGCCGAGGTCAGGCGCCGCAACCTGATCCAGCCCGACCAGTTTCCGTACGAGGTCGGAACGATGTGGCAGGACGGCGGGATGACAACCTACGACAGCGGCAACTTTCCCGAGCTGCTCCGTGTCGCGGTCGAGGCGCTGGGACCGAAACCGAAGGGCGAGGGCGTCGGCATGGGCCTCGCGATGTATGTGGAGGGGACCGGCGTCGGGCCCTACGAGGGCGCCCACGTCCAGGTTCTCGTCGGCGGCAAGGTGGTCGCCTCAACCGGCATCCCGAGCCAGGGCCAGGGCCACGCCACCGTGTTCGCCCAGATCGTCGGCGACGAGCTGGGGGTCGGCATCGACGACGTGACCATCACCAGCGGCGACACCCGCCGTTTCCCGTGGGGCGTCGGCACGTTCGCATCGCGCGGCGCGGTGATGAGCGGCAACGCGATGGCCAACGCCGCCCGCGCCGTCGCCGAGAAGGCCAAACGGATCGCGGCCGACCATCTCGAGGTCGCCCCGGAGGACCTCGAGCTCGCCGGTGGCGAGGTCCGCGTCAAGGGATCGCCGGGCAGGTCGATGCCGCTCGCCGCGGTTGCCATCCTGAGCAACCCGCTCCGCTACGCCTTTGGCGGCGGCGCCGAGGCCGCCACCCAGTTCCAGCCGCGCGCCAGGCCCGGCCCGCCGCTCGCCGACGGTGATGCTCCCGGACTGGAGGCCACGGGCTATTTCAGTCCGGTGACCGGCTCGACCTGGGCCTCCGGCTGCCACGCCGCTTACCTGCAGATCGACCCGCGGACCTTCTCGCTCAAGTTCCTCAAGTACGTCGTCGTCCACGACTGCGGCCGGGTCATCAACCCGCTTGTGCTGGAGGGGCAGATCCAGGGCGGCGTCGCCCAGGGGATCGCCGGGTCCTTCTACGAGCGCCTGCTCTACGACGAGGAGGGCCAACTCCGGAACGCGAGCTTCATGGAGTTCCTGATGCCCTACGCGACAGAGATCCCGGACGTCGAAATGCACCACATCGAGACCCCCTCACCGCTCAACCCGCTCGGCATCAAGGGTGCCGGCGAGGCGGGCACCATCCCGGTCGCGGCGATGATGGCAAGCGCGATCGAGGACGCGCTGGGATTCCGGGTCGACGAGATGCCGCTCTACCCGAGCCGGCTGTTCGAGCTGGCGAAGTAGCCGGGGCTACTTACTCTGGCTCACTATCACGCCCGCGTAGGGCGGCGTCGGCAGCAGCGAGCCGTTTCCCGACTGGGTGCCCGAGTAC
The DNA here is from genome assembly GCA_030948245.1 of Candidatus Dormiibacterota bacterium. Classification (GTDB taxonomy): domain Bacteria; phylum Chloroflexota; class Dormibacteria; order Dormibacterales; family Dormibacteraceae; genus UBA6019. Next base: position 4,176 of record JALZAP010000148.1, read on the forward strand.
CACGCGATGAACCAGGCCGAGTAGCCGATGACCACAAAGGCCAGCGCGCCGAGAATGTATCTGCCAATCATGTGGGTACCAAGGGATAGACGCGGAATGGTCCGGAAGCTGGCGGGCGGTTACAGCGTCTGGAGCCGGTTCAGCTTCCTTTCAATCGGCAGCCTCCTCAGCGCCGGCAGCATCGTGAGCATAGGCAGCGCCGGCAGCATCCTCAGCCTCGGCAGCGCGGGCAGCATCCTCAGCATCGGCTCGGCGGGCGGCCTGCTCAGCATCGGCGGCCGGTCTCTCCTGGCTCAGCGGCCCGCAGTCGCTCGTAGCCGGGCCCCGGTCGACGAAGGGACGGGCCCCGAGAGATACGTCCCGGCACAGTTCGATGATCGCTCCATCCCGGATGACGACGCCGTAGTCGCGCTCCGCCGACTCGACGGACACGCGGCCCTGGATCACATCGTTGAGGACGAGCTCGGGCTCGCGCTCGAAGGGATCGCCCCATCCTCCACCGCCAGTGGTGCGCAGGCGGAGCAGGGAACCGGCACGCAGCGGGACGTCGTCGTTCATCCCCGGTAGGGCCTCGCCGCCGTCGATGGTCGCCTGGTAGGGCGGCGCCGCCATCCCGCCGGCCAGGCCGTAGGGCCCGAGGATCGAGCGATCGGCGGTGGAGACGAAGAAGGCGTCCCGGAGCAGGCGGATGTGCTTGTCGTAACCGAGACCGCCCCGGCGCTTCCCTGGGCCGCCCGAGTCGGTGGCGAGCGCGAGCTTCTCGATCCGGACCGGGAAGCGTGTCTCGGTGAACTCGGCGGGGAGGTTCTTGGAGTCGGGGACGATATGGATCGCATCCGATCCGTCGGCGTACCAACGGCCGCCCGAGCCGCCGCCGAGGACCTCACGGAGCAGGTACCAGCGCCCGTCAGCGTCGACGCCGTGCACGCCCCAGTAGCGGATCGTCTCCTGGTCGGCGGGCATCTTCCCGCCTACGGCCTGGGCGAGGCAGCCGGCGAAAACCCCGAGCAAGCGCAGG
>JALZAP010000149.1 GCA_030948245.1 Candidatus Dormiibacterota bacterium
CGGCCACGCTCGACGCCGTCTCGCCGGGGTGCCAGGAGACCAGTTCGAGGCGCCCGTCCTCGCCCGGCGCCAGGACCGCCTTCGGCGTCACGACCAGGTGGGGACGGCCACCGGCGGTGACGAAGTCCAGCTTCGGCACGAAGACCCGGGGCGAATGTTCGGTCCGGAAGAGGATCACGCGCTTCACGATCGGGTAGAGGACGGCCGACCCGAAGGCGCCTGGAAAGCGGCGGCCGCCCGCGCGGTGGAGGTTGATCCGGCCGGTTGGGTCGATCTGGATCCCGGAGAGGAAGAAGAGGTCGAGCTTGCCCCGCTGGGCGAAGTCGAAGAACTCCTTGCTGCCGATGAAGGGCACCCCGTCGGCGACGCCACGGAGCCGGACCTCGGCCCGCGGGGCATGGAGGTGGCGGGCGAGGAGGACGCCGGCGGCCGGGATGGGCGAGTTGACGCCGATGCCGACGCTCTCGCCATCGCGCACCTCGCGCGCGATGGCGGCCGTCATCAGCTCTTCGGCGCTATAGGCCGGTCTGGAGGTGGTCAAGCCAGACCTGCATGGTGGCCGGATCTCGGGCGGCTTCGAGGTAATCGCGGATCGCCTCCCGGTCGTCCTCGAAGCGCCCGTAGCAGCCGATCGGCAGGGAACCGCCGGGCGCGAGCACGAGCAGGTCGATGAACACCGCCGGGATCAGCTGCTCGTCGCGGGCGAGCGACCTGGTCGCGTCGGGCGAGATCTCCTCGACCGTCGCGACCACCTTCCGAGACGCCTGGACGAGCAGGCGGTCGTCGAACTCGATCGTCATCACGACGTTGCCTTCGGGATCGGCTCGGAGAGCGTGGACGATCGCATAGTCGGGCGCGACTGCCGGCACGATGACTACCTGGGCGCCGTCGCCGAAGGGATCCTCGACCACCTTCCAGTCGCCCCGCTCGGTCAGCAGGTCGGAGCCGAAGACGCCGGGTACCGGCGTGAAGGTGAGGCCGGAGGCGCCCGCCTGGAGAGCGAGGAGCAGCACCGGACAGCTGGAGTCGATCACCCGGATCGATCGCGCCTCAGCGGCGCGGCTGAAGTTGGGAGCCAGGCCATGCTCGGCCAGGTCGACGCCGGATGTGTGGATGCTGCGGACCGAACCGGCCGCGATGAGGAGGTCCTCGGCGAGACCTCCGGTCGGCGCGGAAACGAGGTCGAGTTCGCGAGCGCCCCGCCTGAGCAGCTGGTGGACCAACGCCATCGGCGGCAGGCGGCCGATGCCCAAGGTCGCACCGTCGGGGATGAACCCCGCCGCCTCGTCGAGCTCGACCAAGCGAGCCATCACAGGCTAAGAGTCTGCGCTAGTAGCCGAAGCGCATGGCGATCATCATCGTGAAGAGGAGGAAGAATCCGGCGAGCTCGATCAAGCCGATGCGGGTGGCCGCTGCCACGTTCCTGGCGAGGTCCGTCGCCGAAGAGCGTCCGATCCGCTCGGTCGTCGGACCCGTCAACCTCGCACCCCACACTCCAAGAGCGATACCCAGGACGAGCGCAACGATCCACGTGATCCCATAGGGGGTCCCCAGCTGGGAGAGGACTCCACCGGCGATGCCGCGGGCGATACCGAACACGATGGTTCCACCAGCCGCGATTGCGAAAACCTGTGTCGCAACTCCGATGTAGGCGGTCCACCAGCTTGCCTGCTCGGCCTCGGGAAGCCGGGCCGCCGCCGGGATGATCATGAAGCTGAACGTCAACGAAGCTCCGAACCAGGTGATGGCGAAGAGCACGTGCAGCCATTGGACCGCGACCAGCAGCCAGAAAGCCACGGCGACGGATTCTATGAGAGAGCGGGCCTACTCGTCTGGGATCTCGTCGAGGACGGGGGTCATCTCGCACACCCAGCGGCCGTCGTCGAGCCGGCGGATGAAGCGGCCGTAGCCGGCGTTGCGCGTCACGTTCATGAACTGTTCGGGCGTGATCAGGGTCCGGAGTCGCGCCAGGTCGCCGTACTCGGCGTCGCGCATGATGCCGCCCACGACCCCGGCCAGCTCGCGCCACTGGCCCTCGGAGAGCGGCTCGGCATAGCCGGCGATGGTGACCAGGAGCGCCGCGGTGGCGCCTGTGATGGTGTCAGGGAGGACCTTCTGCGCCTTCGCCCTCGCGATCACCTCTTTGCCCTGCTCGATAATCAGGGCGATCCGGTCGCGGCGGACTCCGATGATGTCCCGCCCGCTGCCCACGGTGGTTCCTTCGAGGTAGCGAGGCCCCGCATTCATTCTGCGGGCTATTTTAGGCGGGACATGAATTCCGACCCCGCCGCCGCGCATCGAGAGCTGCGCCAAGCGGTGCGCGACTTCGCGACCGCCGTCATCAAGCCGCTGGCGCCGCGCACCGACCACGAGCACCGTTTTCCGACCGAGGCGCTGAGCGCCGCAGCCGAGCTCGACCTGATGGGGATTCTGATTCCGCCCGAGTATGGCGGTGCCGGGCTGGACCACCTCGCCTTCGCCATCTGCATCGAGGAGATCGCCACCGCGTGCGCCAGCACAGCGGTGCTCGTCGACGTCCACAACTCGGTCGCCTCGGAGCCGATCCTGCTCTTCGGTGACGAGGAGCAGAAGCGGAGCTGGCTGCCCCGCCTGGCGCGGGGTGAGATCCTCGGCGCCTTCGCTCTCACCGAGCCATCCTCGGGCTCTGACGCGGCAGCGCTGAAGACGACCGCCAAGCGGCACGGCGACGAGTTCGTGCTGAACGGCACCAAGGTCTTCATAACCGGCGTCGGCCACGCCGGGATGTACCTCGTCTTCGCCCGGACCGACCCGACCAGGCAGGGCGCCGCCGGCGTCAGCTGCTTCATAGTCCCCGGCGACGCCGATGGCCTCAAGACCGGCCAGATCTTCGCCAAGATGGGCCTCAACGGGTCCCCCACCGGCGAGCTGGTGCTGGAGGAGGTCCGGATCCCGGCCGCCAACCTTGTCCACCAGGAGGGCAAGGGCTTCACGGTCGCCATGCGGGCGCTTGACTCGGGCCGGATCGGCATCTCCGCCCAGGCGCTCGGCATCGGCCAGGCGGCCTTCAACGAAGCGCTCGCCTTCACCCGGGAACGGGAGCAGTTCGGGCAGTCGGTGGCCACCTTCCAGGGTGTCGGCTGGATGCTGGCCGACATGGCCACCCGGCTGGAAGCGTCCCGCCGTCTGGTCTACCACGCTGCCGACCTCTGCTCCCGTGGCCTGCCCTTCACCCGCGAAGCTTCGATGGCGAAGGTGTTCACGACCGACACCGCGATGGCGGTAGCCACCGACGCGGTCCAGCTCGCCGGTGGCTACGGCTATGTCGAGGATTACCCGTTCGAGCGCTACTTCCGCGACGCCAAGGCCTGCCAGATCTACGAGGGGAGCAACCAGGTCCAGCGGATCGTGATCGCGAGGGAAATCCTCCGGTAGCGGGATAAGCTTCGGCAAATGGACTTCGCCTTCACTCCCGACCAGATCGCAATCCGGGACACGATCCGGGAGCTCGTCCAGGACAAGGTCGTGCCTCGAGCCGCCGAGATCGACCAGAAAATGGAGTACCCGAAGGACATCGAGCGACTCTTCGCCGAGAACGGGATCCTCGGCATCCCCTTCCCGGAGGAGTACGGCGGCGTCAGCGGCTCCAGCGTGAGCATCTGCATGGGCGTGGAGGAGATCGCCAAGGGCGACACCACCTGCTCGCTCCTCCTCGCGGTCCAGGCGCTCGGCTCCTACCCGATCCTCCTGGCCGGCAGCGAGGAGCAGAAGAAGCGGCTCTGCCCGCCTCTCGCCGCGGGCGAGAAGATGGCCTGCTACGCGCTCAGCGAGCCGAACTCGGGCTCCGACGCGGGCGCGATGAAGTCGACCGCCCGCCGCTTCGGCGACGAGTATGTCCTCAACGGCAGCAAGATCTTCATCACCGGGGCAAGCGAGGCGTCCGTGATGGTCGCCTTCGCGCGGACCGAGGAGAGCGGCCAGAAGGGCATCAGCGCGTTCGTCCTGGAGAAGGACAAGAGCCCCTGGAAGGTGGAGAAGCTGGAGCACAAGCTCGGGATCCGCGGCTCGCCCACCGGCTACGTCGTCTTCGAGGACGTCAAGGTTCCCGCCGGCAACCGGCTCGGCGCCGAAGGGCAAGGGTTCAAGATCGCCCTCAACGTGCTCGATCATTCCCGGCCGGGAATCGGCGCCCAGGCGCTGGGGATCGCCGAGGGCGCCTTCCATTACGCGCTCGACTACGCCAAGGAGAGGCAGCAGTTCGGGCAGCCGATCGCCAGCTTCCAGGGTCTGCAGTGGATGCTGGCCGACATGGCGACCCAGATCGAGGCGGCTCGCCACCTCGTCTACTTCGCGGCTGGCAAGGTCGACGAGAACGCGCCCGACATGACCAAGTACGCGGCCATGGCCAAGCTCTTCTCATCCGACATGGCGATGCGGGTAACCACCGACGCGGTCCAGGTGCTGGGCGGCTACGGGTACATCAACGACTACCCGGTGGAGCGGATGATGCGCGACGCCAAGATCACCCAGATCTACGAGGGCACGAATCAGATCCAACGCGTCGTGATCGGAAGGGCGCTTCTCCGGGAGTAGCCTTTCCCCGCCTTGGACGGGTTGGACGACGCCGGGGGGATGCTGGGGTGGCCGTTCCGCGACCCCCGCTGGCCGGCTCGATTGGTCCTGATGGGCGTGCTCTGGTTTCTCCTGAGCCTGACGCTGGTCGGGATCCCGCTGGCCGGCATCGCGCTGGCCGGCTGGATGCTGACCGCCGCCGACAACCTGCGGGCCGGCCGGCTCGAGCTGCCGCCGCCCGGTCTCTATCTTCGGCGTGGCTACCGGCTCTTCCTCGTCCAGCTGATCTACCTGCTCGCCCTCCTCGTCCTCGCGGCGCTAACGGTCGGGGGCGGGCTGCGCCTGGGAGGGATCGCAGGAGGCCTGCTGGCGGTGTTCGGTGAGTCGCTGCTGACCCTGGGCAGCACCGCCCTCGTCGCCGCCACTCCGGCGCTTGTCCAGCTGACCGAATCGGGCGGCGTCCTCGCCGCCCTGCGCGTTGACCGGCTGGCCGCTTTGCTGGCCGCCAATCCGCGCCGGTCGGTGGGGGACGGCTTGCTGAGCCTGCTGTGCCTCGACATAATCTCCCCGATCGGACTGCTTGCCTGTGGAATCGGGCTCGCCGTCACCACGACCTATGGCTATGCGGTGCTCGCCGC
>JALZAP010000150.1:0-1231 GCA_030948245.1 Candidatus Dormiibacterota bacterium
GCCTTCACCTCGGGCGCGCTGACCACCGTGTAATCGAGGAAGGACGAGCTCAGGAAGTTCCCGTCCGGGGAGTGAATGGCCTCCTCGAAAAGGGCATAGCCAAGGCCGTGGGCATAACCGCCGTGGAGCTGGCCGTCGAGGGTCATCGGGTTGATCGGGCGGCCCGAGTCGTGCGCGATCACATAGCGGAGGACGTCGACGCCGCCGGTCTCGGTGTCGATCCGGACGGCCGCGGCGTGGCAGCTCGAAGCCCACGCCGGCCGTCCCTTGCTGTCCCACGTACCAGCCGCCTCGAGACCATCCCCCACCAGGTCGGCGAGCGAGACCGTTCGCTCCGGCACGCCACGGACCCCGACACCCTCGACGCCAACCACCAAGTCCTCCGGGCCAGCCTCCAGCCGGTCGGCGGCGCGCTCGAGGAGAACCCGGCGGGCCGACGCGGCGGAGAGCGCAACCGAGTTGCCGACCTCCAGCGCACTTCGGCTGCCGGCGGTCACCATCGAAAAGGGAACGTCGCGGCTGTCACCGGCTCGGACCTCCACCCTCTCCATCGGCCAGCCGAGGCGGTCGGCGACAACCTGGGCGAGGAAGGTCAGGTGTCCCTGACCCTGGGGTGTGCTCCCCACGTAGACATGGGCTGTGCCATCGGCCTGGATGGCCACCCTCGAAGGCTCGGCCATACCGATCCCGGTCGACTCGACGCACATGGCGATCCCGACGCCGATCGGCTCGCCCCCTTTCTGCCGCGACCGAATCCCGGAGACGTCGATCCGGGCGACCGCGTGCTCGAGAAGCCGCGGGTAGTCGCCGCCGTCGTAGACCATTGGCCCGAAGCCGGTCTGGTAGGGCATTTCATCGGGCCCGATCAGGTTGCGGCGGCGGACGTCGATCGGATCCAGGTCCAGCCGGCGGGAGAGCCGGTCGATCATCCGCTCGATGCCGAAGTTGCCGATCGGCCGGCCGCCGCCCCGGATGAAAGCCGCGGATGGGCCGTGGGAGTAGGCCTGGGCGACCTCGAGCTCGAGAGCCGGCAACTGGTAGGCGGAGAACATATGGCTCGCCATGCCCTGGTCCTGCATGGCGCCTCTCCCGAGGTACGCGCCGACTGGCCAGGAGATCCGTCCGCGGATGCCCCTGAGCCGTCCGTCGGGATCAGAAGCGATCTCCAGCTCCGCATCGACGCCATGGGCCTGGCCCGTCGTGTGGCCATCCTCGGAGCGGGTGGCCACCC
>JALZAP010000150.1:1241-5189 GCA_030948245.1 Candidatus Dormiibacterota bacterium
CGGCTCACCGCCGCCGCCACGATGTACTCCGGGTACGGGTTGTTCTTGGCGCCGAAGCTGCCGCCGACGTCGTCTGAGACGACCACCACCTGGTTGCGCTCCAGGCCGAGGCAGTGGCAGAGGGCATCGCGGAGGACGTGGACTCCTCCGGTGGTGGCGCGAACCCAGACCTGCTGTTCAGCCTCGCGCCATTCGGCCAGCACCGCCCGCGGCTCGATCGCTGCGCCGCAGATGCGACCCATCCGCAGCCGCTCGCGAACAGTGACGGGCGCGCCCGCGAAGGCCGTCGCGGGATCGCCGGCCGTGAACCGCTGGACCCCAATGGGGTCCCGCGCGGGTGCGGCCTCGGCAAGGTCGACGCCGATCGCGTCGACGGCGTCGTGGGCCTGGTACTCGGTCTCGGCGGCTACCACCGCAACCGCGTCCCCTTCGAAGCGGACGGCGCCTGAAGCGATGATCGGCCGGCGAATCGGCGGCGGCTGCGGGGTGGCATCGGGCATGAAGTCGTCCGCCAGCCCGAGCTCGCCCGCTCGCCAGGCGCCGGCCACGCCGGGCATCGCCAACGCCGGCGCGAGGTCTACGGCGAGACCGCTGCCGTGGGGGATGCCGGCCCGGCGGATGGCCAGGTGGAGGGTTTCCGGCGGTTCGGCATCCGCCGAATAGCGTCCTTCTCCCCGAAGCAGCGGCGGATCTTCTCGGCGGGGGACGGAGCGTCCGATCCAACCGTGGAAGGGGGCCTCGGTCACCGGCCTTGGTTGCTCACGACCTCGAAGGTAGCATCGCCCCGCCTCGGCGAGCGGCGCGCCCCTGGTCACGCACTTAACCGTTCTTGGCGGCGCTGTCGGGTATCGCGTGAGCTTCCGGGGCCACCTTGGGCCGCGATGTCCGATCCGGTTGGGCCAATTCGATCTCCGGATGGTAAGTGGTGGTGGGACGGCGCGTCCTGGCAGCCGGTCGCAACCCTCTCGGTCAGCGCCGGCCTGGAGGCGGCGGGAGTGAAATGGCCCGCCTGGCTGCCCCGCGACGCTGCCGTCGAGTCGGTCGTGGCCGCGGCCGTTGTCCAGGCCGACGCAAGCGTCGCTGCGGTTCGCGCCGCGTCTTCATCGGGCCTGCCCGTGATCCCCGGCGAAGCAACCTCGTCGGCGTGGGCCCAGCAGCAGTACCGGGTGATCGCGGCGCCGAGAGTGAACCGCCCAAGTGGGCCCCTCCTTGTCGGGATCGGGATCTTCGGCCTTGTCGCCGCGATAGTGACCTTCACCGTGCTGTCCCAGACGGGGGCCTTGAACGGCTCGAGCTCGGCGCGGCCGCTCGCCTCCCCGACGCCCGCGGGTTCGGAGTACCAGCAGGCGGACCGCTTCTTGACTGGACTCTTCTCGACCTCGATCAACCAGGTGGCTGAATTGCAGAAATCCATGGTTGCGAGCTGCAACGGTTCGGTGGTGGTCTCAGCCGCCTGCAAGGACTCGATCGTCAGCAACGACAACGCGCTCCTGGGCGCCATCGCGGTAATCGACAAGGGCCCTGTCCCCGCCTGCATCGCGCCCGCTGTAAAGACGCTGCGGACCGACCTCGCCGGCATGGAGCAGGGGCTGGCAACCGCGCGGGTCGCCCAAACCCAACCGGGCGTGGGCGCCGGCCTGGTCGCCTACGCCCTCGCCGCTCAAGCCCTGCCGGCCGATGGAGCCGCGCTCCAGACAGCGGAGAATGCGATCTGCGCCAAGGACGCGGCGCCCGGCTAGCTCCCTCAGCCGCCGTTCGTAAAAGGAGGGCTTGAGGTCGCCTCGACTAGTGTTGGGGCATGGCGACCAGGCTGGACGCCCAGGTGATCGTGGTGGGCGCGGGCCCGGTCGGGTCGGTCCTCGCCATGCTGCTGGGTCGTTCCGGCGTCACGACACTCGTCCTCGAGAAGGCGTCGTTTCCGCGCGACAAGGCCTGCGGGGAGGGCTTGATGCCGGGCGGTGTCGCCGTCCTCGAGGGACTCGGCATCGACCTCGCCCGGGAGGGCTTCCCGCAGATCGGCGGCGTCGCCTACCGAACCCCGGGTGTGGGCACCATGTTCGGCGCTTTCCGCGCCGGGCCCGGACTCCCCGGTCACGGCTTCGGGGTGCGCAGGGTACGGTTCGACGCCCTCCTCGCCGAGAGGGCGGCGACGACCCCCAACGTAGATCTGAGAACCGGTTGTGCCGTCAAGGCGATCGAGCGCACCGGCACTCGGTTCCAGGTCGAAACCAGCGGCGGCCCGCTCACCGCCGAACGGGTGGTGGGGGCGGACGGCCTTCGCTCGACGACCCGTCGGCTGCTGGGTTGGTCGAAGCCTCACTCGCGGCCGCACCGGCATGCGCTGGTGAGTCACCTTGCGGTGCCGCGGCACTCGGTTCGGGAGGTGTACGTCACCGTCCTCCCGGGCAACGAAGTCTACGTCGCGCCGAGCGGCCCGGACGAGGTTCTCGCGATCGTCTTGGGAACGCCAGGCAACCTCCGCGCTCACGAGAGCAGCGTGGTCGACAGCTATCGGCGCACGGTGGCCACGGCTCACCCCGAGTTTGGCGGTGCCGAGTGCGGCCGGATCCGAGGCGCCGGGCCCTTCCGGGTCAGCAGCCGGACTGTGGCCGAGGGCGGCGCATTCCTGGCCGGCGACGCCGCCGGCTTCATCGATCCCATCACGGGGGACGCGATGTCGGCCGGCTTTCGGGCCGCGTCTTACCTCGCCGAGTTGCTCGCCGGAGCTGCTCCCGGTGCCGAGGCTCGCTACCGCCGCTGGTACGGGGCGCAGTGGCGGACCCGATGGTTGGTGACGGCGATCGCTCTCGGGCTGAGTGGCTCCCCCCGACTGGCCCGGCGTGCGCTTGACGGACTCGGCCGCCACCCCGACGCGCTCGAGCCGTTGCTCGAGGTCAACTCCGGCTTCCGAGGCCTGGCCTCAGTGCCGCTGCGCACCTGGTCCGCGCTGGCAGGGGTCTGACGTGGGCAGCCGGGTCCTCGCCATCGGCACCGCGCTGCCCGAGCACGTCCTCGATGCAACGGCGCGCCACGAGACGTTGAAGGCGATCTGGCCCCGGATGGCCCTGCTGGGGAACGCCGTGGACGATACCGGCGGAAACCGCTACCTAGCCCTGCCCGCGGCGCGATTGCTCGAGCCCCGGGGTTTGACAGAAACGATGACGCTCTACGCCCGCCACGGCGGCCACCTCGCTGAGGAGGCCTGCCGGCAGGCGCTCGACCGGGCCGGAGCGAAGGCGGAGGAGATCGACCTGATCATCTCCGTCTCCTGTACCGGCTACCTGGTGCCCTCCCTCGATGTGCACCTCAGCGAGCGCCTGGGACTGCGGCAGGACGTCGTTCGGATGCCCCTCACCGAGCTCGGTTGCTCGGGCGGCGCCGCCGCCCTCGCTCTCGGCCATCGCCACCTCGCCGCCTACCCTGAGCAGCGGGTTCTCATCGTCGCGGTCGAGCTCACCTCCCTGACCTTCCAGCCGAAAGACACCTCGCTCGACAACCTGACCGCCTCGATGGTCTTCGGTGACGGAGCGGCGGCGGCGGTCATGGCGGGACCCGCCACGGGCAGCGCTGCCGGCCTGGCGGTCGAGGCCGCTGCCTCGCACCTGGTCGCCGGGACGGTGTCGGCACTCGGCTACGACCTCCGCGACGACGGGTTCCACGTCGTCCTCGACCGGCGCCTGCCGCGGGTGATCGGGCGCTCTATCGGCGCGGTTGCCGGCGCGTTCCTGGAGCGAGTCGGGATGGAGCGGGTCGAGTTCCTGGCCGCCCACGGCGGCGGGCCGCGCGTCCTTGACTCCGTCCAGGCGGCCCTCGACCTCGACGACGAGCTCCTGGCTGCATCGCGACGGACCTACGCGGAGATCGGAAACGTGTCCTCCGCCTCCATCCTGTTCACGCTCGCGGCGCTCCTGCCCTGTTTTGGTTCCCGGCCGCTCCAAGGACTCGGTA
>JALZAP010000151.1 GCA_030948245.1 Candidatus Dormiibacterota bacterium
GCGCAAGAGACCAGATCGCCGCGACCCTCACCGAGGTGACGACCCTGCAGAAGGATCATGGCTTCCTCTACCAGTGGTACGACACGACGACCGGGCACGTCATCAAGAATCCCGGTGACATCGATTGCGCGGCCGAGTCGGCGCCGGTCTTCGACAACTGCTACTTCATCTCCAACGTGGACAACGGCTGGTATGCATCGGGCCTCATCGTCGTGCGCCAGGCGATGCCTGAGCTCCGCCAGCTGGTGAAGCGCCTGACCGATCCGATGGACTTCGGCCTCTTCTATGACGCGCGACCCGAGACGCACTGCAACAGCAACCCGGCGATACAAGGCAACCAGCCGACCGGTCAGATGTACGGCGGGTACTACGTCGGCCTGCCGAACGACCAGGGTCTCAACTGGCAGCACTACTACCACAACGGCGCGCTCTACAGCGATCCCCGCATCTCCGCCTACATCGGGATGGGCCTGCACCAGATGCCTGGCAACGTGTGGTGGCGGAGCTGGCGGACGCTTCCGCCGAAGGCCCCCTACGCCGACTGCCAGGCCAGCGACCCCGACTTCTCCTGGCAGGGACAATGGCCACCGTCCGGTTATTGGCGGTTCTACACCGATCCCCAATCGGGACAGCGGTTCAACGTCTGGGAGGGCCACTACGGCTATCCAGGCTCGGACCTCACCTTCATTCCAACCTTTGCCGGCGGCGTGTTCGAAGGCCTGATGACGAGCCAGGTGGTGCCGGAGACGACCTGGGGGCCGCGCAGCTTCGGTCTGGCCGACAAGCGAATCGCACAGGTCCAGGTCAAGTACACCGATGAGCAGCTTCACGACCCGGTCTGGGGCATGTCACCCTCAAGCACGGCCGATGACAGCGGCGGCTACGGCGGCTTCGGGGTGGAGGGCCTGAAGTTTCCCTACTTTGGGTTTGGGGCCGACTCGAGCCACCCGAACCAGGGCCTGTCGCAATGCCATGGCTGCGCCACCGAAGACGTTGTGACGCCGCATGCGTCATTCATATCCCTCGAGGTCGCGCCGCAGCAGGCATACGCCAACATCCAGGCGCTGCGCGCGCGCTACCCGGGCGTCTACGGGAGCGGCGGGTTCTTCGACGCCGTCAATCCACAGACGGGATCAGTCGGCCATCGCTACCTGGTCCTCGACCAGTCGATGATCATGGCCGCGCTGGACAATGCGCTGCGGAACAACGCGATGCAGCGGCACTTTGCCAAGGATCCCGTCTCCTGGGCAGCGCGCAAATATCTCTCGATGGAGACGATGTCGATTCAAGGAGAAAACGGCGACTCGACGAACTAGCGAGTGAGGTCGGGGAGGCGGTCTAGAGGATCGCCTTCTCGGTTTCGCCGTCGAAGAGGTGCAGGCGGCGGGTGTCAACGCCGAGGCGGACGCGGTCGCCCGGCTCCACCTTGAGGTTGGGATCGACTCGGGCCGTGATGGCGTCGCTGCCGACGGTGCCATAGAGGAACTGGTCGGAGCCGAGGATCTCGACCACCTCGACCTTCAGGTCCAGGCCCTGGTGGCCTTCCTTCGGTCGCTCGGTGAGCGCCTCGGGCCGGATCCCGAGCGTTCCCTTCTCGACGCCGGGCGCGCTGGGCAGCTCGAGCTCGAAGCCGCTGGCCTTGACGGTGGTGCCCTGGACGGTGACCGGTATGAAGTTCATCGTCGGGCTGCCGATGAAGCCCGCCACGTAGCTGTTGGCCGGGTTGTCGTAGATCTCCCGCGGCGGGGCGACCTGCTGCAGGATGCCATCTCGCATCACGGCGATGCGGTCACCCATCGTCATCGCCTCGACCTGGTCGTGGGTGACGTAGATGAAGGTCGCGTGGAGCGCCCGGTGCTGCTTCTGGAGCTCGATCCGGGTCTGGATGCGGAGCTTCGCATCGAGGTTGGAGAGCGGCTCGTCGAGGAGGAAGACCTGCGGCTCGCGGACGATCGCCCGGCCGAGCGCAACGCGCTGGCGCTGGCCACCGGAGAGCTGCCGGGGCTTGCGCTTGAGGAGCGGGCCGAGCTCCAGGATGCCGGCCGCGTTGTTGACACGGCGCTCGATGTCGGCCTTTGGCGTCCCCCGCATCTTGAGCCCGAAGGCCATGTTGTCGTAGACGCTCATGTGGGGGTAGAGGGCGTAGGACTGGAAGACCATCGCGATGTCGCGGTCGCGCGGCGGCATGTCGTTGACGACCTTGTCGCCGATCTTGATCTGGCCTTCTGTTATGTCCTCGAGACCGGCAAGCATCCGAAGCGCGGTTGACTTGCCGCAGCCGGACGGACCCACCAGGACCATGAACTCGGTGTCCTTGACATCGAGGCTCAGGTTGTTGACGGCGAGAGTGTCACCCGCGAACCGCTTGGTTACGTTCTCGTAGCTGACAGATGCCATTTTGGTGGGTGTTCCTAGATTAACCGAGTTTGCTCACTGGGGAGGGTGAACTCTCGCGCCTCAGCCCTTCACCGCGCCCGCCGTCATGCCGGCGACGAAGTACTCGACGAAGAAGGAGTAGAGCAGCGCGACCGGGATCGACGCCAGCAGCGCCGCCGCCATCAGCTGGCCCCAGAAGAAGTCGTCACCGCGGATCAGCTCCTGGACGATGCCGACTGGGAGTGTCTTGGTCTGGGTGTCGTTCATGAAGATCAGCGCATAGAGGAACTCGCCCCAGCTCAGCGTGAAGGCGAACATCCCGGCGCTCAGGATGCCCGGCAGGGCGAGAGGGATCACGACCCGCCACATCGCCTGGAAACGGGTGGCTCCGTCAACGAGAGCCGACTCCTCCAGCTCTCGCGGGATGCTCTTGAAGTAGCCGATCAAGAGCCAGGTGGCGAAGGGGATGAGGAAGGTTGGGTAGGTGAGGATGAGGGCGAACAGGTTGTTGAAGAGGTGGAACGTCCTGATCAGCAGCGCGAGCGGCAGGAAGAGGAGCGTCGGTGGCACCAGGTAGGTGATGAAGATGCCCCAGCCGATCGAGTTGGCGCCCCTGAAGCGGAGCCGGGCGAGGGCGTAGCCGGCCAGGATGCTGCAGAAAAGGGAGATCCCGGTGGAGACGAAGGCGATGATCGTCGTGTTCGCCAACCACTGCGCGAAGTGGCTCTCGAAGAAGAGGAACTGGTAGTGGTGGAGCGTCGGCAGGATGACGAACATCGGGTTGGCGCTGTGGTCGAGCAGCTCCTGGTCCGACTTGAAGGAGGTGACGATCATCCAGTAGAAGGGGAAGAGCGTGACCAGGATGAAGAGGAAGAGCGGGATGTAGATCCGGATCCAGCGGCCGGCGGACCTCTCCCAGATCGGCTTGTCGCCCTTTGTACTGGTTGGTCGAGTACGCCCGGCTACCGCCACCTGGTCACTCCTTGCTCCTCAGCGACACGAGCACAGCGGTGATCGCCACGGCGAGGAGGGGAAACAGGACCAGCGAGATGGCGGCGCCGATGCCGATGCTCCCGCCCGGCACGCCGATGTTGAAGGCCCAGGTCGCAAGCACGTTCGTGGAGTTGTAGGGCGCGCCGCGCGTGAGCACATATGGCAGCTGGAAGTCGGCGAAGGTCAGGATCGTCGAGAGCAACAAGACCACCAGCAGGACCGGGCGAAGCAGCGGAAGGGTTATCTCGCGGAACTGCTGCCAGCGGCTGGCCCCGTCAACCCGCGCCGCCTCGTAGAGGTCGGGGGGGATGGTCTGCAGACCGGCCAGCAGGGAGATGCCATAAAAGGGCGCCCCGCGCCAGATGTTGACGATGAAGATCGCCGCCAGGGCGGTGTTGGTGGTGCCCAGCCAGTTGACGCCGTTGCTGTGGAAGGCATGGATGAGCACCCAGTTGAGGACGCTGAACGTCGGGTCGAACATCCACCGCCAGGCGAGCGTCGAGAGCACGCTGGGGATGATCCAGGGCAGCAGCAGGGCGGCCCTGGCAAAACGCTGGAGGGGAAACACCTGGTTCAGCAGGAGTGCCATCGACATCCCGAGCGCGAACTTGAACACGGTGGTGATCGCGGTGTAGGCCATCGTGTTCCAGAAGCTCTGGACGAAGATCGTGTCGCTCAGGTTGTAGATGAAGTTTTCGATGCCCACGAAATGGGCTGAGTCGTTGCCGATCTCGGCGTTGCTCATCGCGAGCCAGATTCCAAAGAGGAAGGGCCAGGCGAGGAAGACCAGAAGCATCACCATGGTCGGGACGAGGAGGGCGTAGCCGAGCGTCGACTCCCGCTGCAGCAGGCGCTGTTGAAGGCCGCCCCGCTTCGGCCTTCCGGCGACCTTGGGAAGGGTTACCGAACTCACAAGCTGTAGCTGCTCCTCGCCGCCTCAGGCCGGTTTCCCATAGATCCTCTTCAGCTTCTGTTCGGCGTCCGCGATCGCGGCCTTGGCGTCGCCCGAGGTGACCGCCTTGGCGAACATGTCCACGATTGTGAACTGGACCTGCGAGTTCGCGGTCGCCTTGCCCGGCGTCACCGGCCAGCCCGGCCACTTCCCGTTGGGGACCACGTCGTGGAATGGCTTGAGCTTGGAGTCGGTGTTCCAGACCGGGTCGTTCGTGAACGCCGCGTACGGACCCGCGTTATAGCCCGATGCAACTCCCATCCACTTCGAGTACTGCTGCTGTTCCATCGCCCAGAGCAGGAAGGCGCGGGCCGTCTCCTGCTCCGGCGACCACGTCATCACGGCGTGGTTGAAGATCAGGTTCAGCGTGTTCAGGCCCTTGGGTCCCGACGGCATCCCGGCGTTGTCGGTGACCTGATCGAACTTCTTGTTGATCAGCTTCTCCTTGAGGTAGATCGAAGCCCCGTTCAGTGTCGCGCTGATGATCCCGGAGTGGTAGGCCTGGTTGTTGTCGGGGTCGAGCCAGCTGAGCGTGTTCTGGGCGATCGAGTTGGACTTCCAGGCATTGATCGCCCAGGTGACCGCGGCGGTGGTTTCCTTGGAGTTGATGGTCACCGTCTTGCCGTCCGGCGAGGCCTCCCGGCCGCCGAAGTCCCAGAGCACCGGGTACCACATCGTGATCGCGTCGCCGTAGGCGTGACCGATGCTGACCGCGATCTGGCCGAGCTTCTTGTCGGTGAGCTGCTTGCCGGCCGCGGCCAGCTCGTCCCAGGTCGTGGGGAACTTGCTGATCCCCGCCGCCTGGAAGATGTCGGTGCGGTAGCTCCAGGCGTTCGGCACCTGCGTGTAGG
>JALZAP010000152.1 GCA_030948245.1 Candidatus Dormiibacterota bacterium
CCTTTCTCATCTCAGCCCGCCCCGACGCGCTGATCGACTTCACCCACCCCTCCGCGGCGCTGGGAAACGGACTGGCCGCGGTGGCAACCGGCTGCCGGCCGGTGATCGGCACTACAGGGATCCCGGCCGAGGGAATCGAGCAGCTGGAGACCGCCTGCCGGGAAGCCGGCATGGGCGGTATCGTGGCGCCGAACTTCTCGGTGGGAGCGGTCGTGATGATGCACATCGCCGAGATCGCGGCCCCCTACTTCGCGGCCGCGGATGTCATCGAGATGCACCACCAGACCAAGGCGGACGCCCCATCGGGCACCGCTCTCGCAACCGCCCGCCGCCTCGCGGCGCGGCAGAAGTTCCAGTACACCAAGACGGAGAAGATCACCCTCGACGGCGTACGGGGTGGGGAAGAGGGCGGCGTCGGCGTCCACTCGGTCCGCCTGCCCGGCCTGGTGGCGGACCAGGAGATCCTCTTCGGCCTCAGCGGCCAGACCCTGACGATCACCCACCGGACGACGTCCCGAGAGGCGTTCGTGCCGGGTGTGTTGCTGGCGGTGCGCCGCGTGGTGGCGCAACCGACCTTCTACCGAGCCCTGGACCAGCTGCTGGGCCTTGGCTAGGCGAAGGCCATTTCAGGCCGCGACCGGCACCACCACAGGCTCCAGCTCCCGTCCCGGTGCCACCCGCAGCCGCACGACCGGGCCGCCAAGCAGGAAGAGCGGCGCCAGCAACGCGATCGCCCCGCCCAGCAGCATCGTCTGCGGCAACCCCAGTGTCGTGCCCAGGTAACCGCCCAGGACCGAACCGATCGGCACCGCGCCCACGATCACCGCACGCATCGTCGCATTCATGCGGCCCTGCGACCGGCGGGGGGTTATCGACTGGCGGAGCGTGATCTGGTTGATCGCGTAGACGTTGTTGTGCAGATTCTGGAGGAGCAGGGAGCCCGCCAGCAGCACGACCGGCATCCCGAACAGCGCCAGCGGCGCGAAGAAGAGGCTGAAGGCGAGGAAGAGCTGGGAGAGGGCGAGGGTGCGGCCGAGGCCGAAACGGCGCACGGCGGAGGGCGCCGCGGCCGCGCCGACGACGAAGCCCAGGTTGCCGGCCGCGATGACGATGCCGATCAGCGCCGCCGTGAGGTGGAGCGAGCGGTAGGCGAAGACGAGGCTCACCGAGGCGAACATGAAGACGCCCAGGTTGGAGACCGCGGTCGCGGTCGCGATCGAGCGGAGGATCGGGTTGCGGGCGACGAAGGCGATCCCGCCCAGCGTCTGGCGGAGAACCGTCTCGCGGGCATCTCGCGGCGAAGCGGCCGGTTCGGGAGCCTTGATCCCGGCGATGTTGATCGCCGAGAAGAGGAAGGTGAACGCGGCGCCGAAGATGCCGCGGGCTGGTCCGATCCCGCTCAGCACGAATCCTGCCAGTGCGGCGCCTCCGACCAGGGCCGGCGAGCGGGCCAGCTCGACCCGCGAGTTCGCGTCCAGCAGCTCGAGATCGCTGAAGGTCGCTGGCATATTGGCCTGGAAGGCGACGTCGAAACAGAGGCCGAGACAGCCGAA
Source organism: Candidatus Dormiibacterota bacterium (assembly GCA_030948245.1). Lineage (GTDB taxonomy): Bacteria > Chloroflexota > Dormibacteria > Dormibacterales > Dormibacteraceae > UBA6019. The sequence continues at coordinate 1,554 of JALZAP010000152.1, forward strand.
GAGGAAGGCGATCACGTACAGCTGGTAGAGCGTCAAGTGGCCGGAGAGGAGGGCGATCGCCACCGCCAGCAGGCAGAGGAAGCGGCCGGTGTCGGCCGCCACCATCACGGGGCGGCGCGGGAAACGGTCGATGAGCGTGCCGGCGATCGGTCCCAGGATGGGGGAGGAGATCCAGGGAAGGGCGGCCAGGATGCCCACTTCCATCGGTCCCGCGTCCAAGAACAGGATCGCGACGGTGGGGAGTGCGAGGGCTGTGAACTGCTGTCCGAAGCTCAGCGTCACCTGGGTCGCGAGCAGCCGGCCAAAGACCGGGTGATGGCGCAGGGAACCCCCGAGAAGGCGCGCCAAAACAGCGGTCACATGCAGTTGACGAAGCAGCAGAACGGGACTTGCGCCTACCGAATGAGGTACAACACACGGCGTGAAGCGCGCCCTTTTGGTTATCGACGTTCAAAACGAGTACTTCTCCGGCGGGGCGATGCCGATCACCCATCCGCCCGACTCGCTGAAACGGATCACCGACGCGATGGACGGCGCCGCCGAGAAGGGCATACCGATCGTCGTTGTCCAGCACGCCTCCGAGAACCCGGAGGCGACATCCTTCCGGAAGGGCACGCCGGGCTGGCGGCTGAAGGGCGAGGTCGAAGTCCGCAAGCGCGCCGCGGTAATCGAGAAGACGCTCCCGGGCAGCTTCACCGGCACCAACCTCGAGGCGTGGCTGAAGGAAAACGGGGTCGACACCCTGGTCATTTGCGGCTACATGAGCCAGATGTGCTGCGACACCACGGCGCGCCAGGCGGTCCACCTCGGCTACAAGGTCGAGTTCCTCTCCGACGCGACCGGCACCCTCGACTTCAGCAATGAGGCCGGGACGGTCAAAGCGGAGGAGCTGCACCGCGCGACGCTGGTGACCCAGCAGCACCGGTTCAGCAAGGTCCAGAACGTGGAGGCCTGGATCGACTCGCTCGGGTAAGCCTTGTAAACTCGCCAGGTGGCCGGTTCCCCCTCCCGTCTCTTCAACGTTGCCGTCGTCGGCGCCACCGGTGTCGTCGGACAGGAGCTCTTGAAGGTGCTCGCCCAGCGTCATTTCCCGATCCGGGGCCTACGGGCGCTCGCCTCGGGCCGCTCGGCCGGCAGCCGGCTGCCCTACAACGGCGGCAGCGTGCAGGTTGAGGAACTCACCGACAGCGCCTTCGGCGGCGTCGACCTCGCCTTCTTCGCGGTCGGCAGCGCTCAGTCGCTCGAGTTCGCGCCTACGGCGGTCGAGGCGGGCGCGCTGGTCATCGACAAGAGCGGTGCCTGGCGGACCAAGGAGAACGTGCCGCTGGTGGTCCCGGAGGTGAACGCCAACCGGATCGGCGAGAACGAAGGCATCATCTCGGTGCCCAACTGCTGCACCATCCCGCTCGTGATGGTCGTCGACCAGATCCGGCGCGAAGCCGGCATCGAACGTGTCGTCGTCGCCACCTACCAGTCGGCGAGCGGCGCCGGCAAGGACCTGGTCCGGGAGCTGGCCGAGCAGACCCGGGCGATCGCCGAAGGCCGCGAACCGGTGGCCGGCGTCTACCCCCACCAGCTCGCCTACAACGTCGTCCCCGGTGGCTGGACGCCCGACGAAGAGGACTACAACGATGAGGAGGTCAAGCTCGTCAAGGAGAGCCGCAAGATCCTCGAGGATCCCGCCCTGCGGCTGGTCGCCACCTGTGTCCGGGTGCCGGTGCCGGTCGGCCACGGGGAGGCGGTCTTCATCGAGACCAGCCGGCCGCTCGCCCCAGCGCGCGCCCGAGAGCTGCTCGCGGCCGCGCCCGGCATCGCCGTCGAGGACGACCCCGCCCGGCAGCTCTACCCGACCCCTGCCGAGACCGCCGGAACCGACGAGGTTCACGTCGGCCGGGTCCGGCGCGACGCGTCGGTCGAAAACGGCCTCGCCCTCTGGCTGGTGAGCGACAACCTGCGAAAGGGCGCCGCCTTGAACGGTGTGCAGATCGCCGAGCACGCGATCCAGATGGGGGTTATCTGAGATGGGGGCGAGCGATATCGGACGGTTGCTCACGGCGATGCTGACGCCCTTCAAGGAGAACGGCGACGTCGACTACGAAGGCGCCCAGCGGCTCGCGAAGCTGCTGACCGAGAACGGGTCCGACGGAGTCGTCGTTTTCGGGACCACCGGTGAGGCGCCCTCCCTCAGTGACGATGAGAAGATCCAGCTGCTCAAGGCGGTTAAGCAGGCGCTTCCCGCGCACACCGTGATGGCGGGGACCGGCACCAACGACACCCGCCACTCGCAGGAGATGACCCACCGTGCGGTCGAAGCGGGCGCCGACGCCATCCTGGCCGTTGTCCCCTATTACAACAAGCCGCCCCAGGAGGGGATGTACCGCCACTTCAAGGCGATCGCCGAATCCGCATCCGGGATACCGGTCGTGATGTACAACATCCAGGGAAGGACGGGGGTCAACATGACCGCCGCAACGACCATCCGGGCCGCCGGGATAGCCAACGTGGTCGGGGTCAAGGAGGCGTCCGGCGACATCGACCAGATGAGCCTGGTCTGCGCCGGCAAACCGGACGGTTTCCGGGTCTGGAGTGGTGACGACTCCTTCACCCTGCCGCTGCTCGCGGTGGGCGGCTATGGGGTCATCTGCGTCGTCTCTCACATCGCCGGGCCGGCGATGAAGGCGATGATCGAGGCCTTCCTGGAGGGGCACATCGAGGAGGCGCGCCAGATCCACGGCCGGCTGGTGCCGGTTATCAAGGCCCTCATGACGACCGCCAGCAACCCGATCCCGATCAAGCAGGTCGTCAATCGCCTCGGCTTCCCGGCCGGCCCCTTCCGGCTGCCGCTGACGCCCATTCCGGAGGCCGACCTGGAGCGGCTGATGGGCGTTGTCAGGGAAGCCGGCGAGCTGATCAGCCTGCCGGTAAGTGTCGGTTAGCGGTCCCGCGCTGGAGCAACTCTCCAAGCCGGAACGGCTCGAGCGCCTTCACCGGGCCGTCGTCGTCTGCACACGCTGCGGCCTGAGCAACACCCGGACCAACGCCGTCCCCGGGACCGGTCCCTGCCCGGCCGAGATCATGATCGTGGGCGAGGCGCCCGGCTTCAACGAGGATGCCCAGGGCAAGCCCTTCGTGGGCCAGGCCGGCAAGCTGCTGGACACCCTGCTGGCGGGCATCGGGCTGCGCCGGGAGGAGGTCTACATAACCAATGTGCTCAAGTGCCGGCCGCCCCAGAACCGGGACCCGATGCCGAACGAGGCGGAGGCCTGCGCGCCCTACCTCACCTGGCAGCTGAAGCTGGTCGAGCCAAAGGTCGTGATCGTCCTCGGCCGCCACGCCCTCGAGCGCCTGCTTCCCGGCCACGGCCCGATCAGCCGGGTACACGGCCAGCTTGTCGAACGGGGCGGCATCAACTACGTGGCGGTCTACCACCCGGCCGCTGCCCTCCACAACGGGAGCCTGGTCAACGACCTCCAGGCCGACTTCCTGAGCGTCCGCCGCTACCTGGACGCGATCCTCGCCCCCCCGCCGCCGCCTGAACCGGAGCCCGAGCCGCCGGCCGGGCCTGAACAGCTGAGCCTGATTTGAAGCTCCGCTACATCCCCCTC
>JALZAP010000153.1 GCA_030948245.1 Candidatus Dormiibacterota bacterium
CGACCACCACGGCCGGCGGCGGTGGAGGTGGCACCAGCGCCACCGAGACCACCGGAACGACCGGTAACTCGACCACCGAGTCGACCACCACGGCGGGTGGCGGCGGTGGTACGGAGAGTGTCACCGAGACCACCGGCACGACCGGCAACTCGGCCGTCGAAACGACCGGCTCGGTCGGCGGCGGCGGCGGCACCGAGAGCGTCACCGAGACCACCGGCTCGACCGGAAACTCTGCTGTCGAGACGACCGGCTCGACCGGCGGCGGCGGTGGCGGAGGTGGCGGCGTGAGCGCCACCGAGACCAGCGGCACCAACCACGTCACCACTACCGAGACGTCCGGTGAGGTCGGCGGCGGAGGTGGCGGTGGCGGCGGAGTAGCCGGCGGCGGCACCGGTGCCGGAGGCACGGCTGCCGGCGGCACGGGGGCCGGCAACGTGCTGGGCGAAACCGCAACCGCGGGAGCGTCCGGAGCGGTCCTGGCAGCGACCGGGCTTCCCTTCGTGGGCGGCGCCCTGGGCGGCCTCCTCATCCTGATCGGAGCCGGGATCGCCGGCATCAGGCGGAGGACCAACCGGGACTAACCGGCAAGGCCTTTCGACAAGGCAAACCAGGGGCGGCCGGCGTGACGGCCGCCCCTTCCATTTCGTTTGGCTTTGCGCGCTCATGCGGCGTCAGCCACCGGGACAGTGCAGAAGGCGCACCGCTTGGCCTCCAGCGGGATCTCGCTCAGGCACTCCGGGCACTTGCGGGTCTCGGGATCGGGCGTGTCCTCTCGTTTCGACAAAGAGATCAGGTAGTTGACGGGCTTCACCACAAGGAAGAAGACGACGGTGGCGACGATCAGGAAGGAGAGGAGCGCGTCAAGGAAATCGCCGACCAGGAAGGTCGCCGCCCCGATCCTGAACTTCATCGAGTCCTTCGGCGTGGCGAAGATGGCGCCGACGAGCGGCGTGATGAAGTCCTTTACGAGCGCCATCACGACGCTGTTGAAGGCCGCGCCGATCACGACGCCGACCGCGAGGTCGACGACGTTCCCGCGAAGCAGGAACTGCTTGAAATCCCGGATCACTGGCTTCTCCTCCTATGCCTTGGCCCTGCCGCCGCAGAACCGAATCTGGTCAAGCTGATCTTCGGGCTGTTGCCAGCCCGGTGGCTACCGGACCGACAGCCGCTCTGGTAGTGGGGAAGGGGTGCCGATCACCCTCAGCGAAGACCAGTCAGCGCCGCGAGTACCCCCCACCCTCACTGAAGCCGTCACCGGCGTAGGTTCCAGGCCCGACTCCCGGCAGAGGTGAGCGAAGTCCACGGCGTCCCGGACCGCGCCGCCGTGGTGGTCATTGTTGAAGTAGACATAGACGTCCTCGGCCGGCTTGAACATCTCGGCCAAGCGCCTCGCCCACGTGCGAAGGGCTCGTTCCTCGTAGCAGGGGCGGGGCGTGCCGAGGCCCTCGTGGAAGCGGACGAAGCCCCAGTCCGCGGTCCGCCAATCAGGCTGCCTGCGGCGCGGCGAGTCGGCCAGCACGAAGGCAGCCGCGTGCTTCTCCAGGATCGTCCTGACCTCGGTTATGAACCAGCTCGGGTCGCGGAACTCGACCGCGACCCGGAGGTGGCGCGGAAACAGCCCGAGCATCTCCCCCAGCCGTTCCGGCACCGCCTCGAAACGGGGCGGGAGCTGGACCAGGATCGGCCCCAGCCGCGGGCCCAGCTCGGACGCCCGCGCGATGAAGCGGTGGACCGGCTCGGCCGGTTCGTCCAGCTTCTTGATGTGGGTCAGAAAGCGGCTCATCTTGACCGCCATCACGAACCCGTCCGGGGTCCGCTCGCGCCACTTCCTGAACACCGAGGCCTCGGGCAGGCGGTAGAAGGAGTTGTTGAGCTCCACCGTGCGGAAGTGGCGGCAGTACCACTCCAGCCACTCCCGCTGCGGGACATCGGTTGGATACACGGCATTCCGCCAATCCCGGTACTGCCAGCCTGAGGTGCCGACATAGACCAACTCAGCGCTGGTCGGCCATTTCACCGCTGCTGGGGTGGCCAGTCCAACCCGCGCGCAGCCGCAGGGCGTCCGCCTCGATCTCGACCCGCCACTCCGGGCGGAGCAGTCCCTTGACGACCACCATTGTCGATGCGGGCGGGGTATCCGCGAAGTATTCACCGTGTGCCCGGCCCACGGCCTCCCATTCGGCCGGGTCGGTTATGTACATGCGAGTTCGGTAGACGTCCTCCAGCTTGAACCCGGCGCCGTCCAACGCCGCCTTGATTACTTCCAGGCAGGCTTTCGCCTGGAGGTAGGGATCATCGCCACCCGCGCTGGATCCGTCGGGGTTGGTCGGTGCGCAGCCGGACACGGCGGCGAGGTTGCCGATGACGACCACCCGGCTGAAGCCGATCTGGCGCTCGAGCGGACGGCCGGTGCCGATGCGTTCCATTAGTCTGAGATTTCCCAGCATAGGAGCCGCGAGATGACCACCCGCAATCTGGAAGACGACGGCATCCGCTCGTGAGCGTGAAGCCGCCACGCACCTACACGGTGGAGGAGGCGAACGCCGCCCTCCCCCAGGTACGGCGGCTCGTCGAACGGATCGTGGAGCGCTTCGCTCTGCTGCCGGAGCTGCAGGAGCAGACCCGGGTCGCCGACTACAAGACGTCACGTGCGAGCGCCGGGCCGGAGGTCGAGCAGGAATACGAGAAGGCCCGCCGCGCGATGCACGACGCCGAGCTCGAGCTCGCTGAGGACGCCCTCCGCCTGGAGCGGCTCGGAGTCTCACTCAAGGATCCGCAGACGGGGCTGATCGACTTCTACTCCTACCGCGACGGCGAGCTGGTCGAGCTCTGCTGGAAGCTGGGCGAGGAAGCGATCGCCAACTGGCATCGGATCGGTGAAGGCTACGCCGGGAGGCGTCCGCTCTGAGAGATTTCCTACGCAACGGGAAGCTGCTCACCCTGATGCTCGGCCACCTGACGGTCGACAGCTACGTCGGTGTGCTCCCCGTCCTCTACCCGCTCCTGATCGGCCGCTTCCACCTGAGTCTCGCGACCGTCGGCCTGGTGAGCCTCGCCTACGGCGGCACGGCGGCGATCTCGCAACCACTCTTCGGCGTCATCGCCGACCGCTACGGCACCCGGATGACAGGCGTCGCCCTCGGCTGGACGGCGCTGACCTTCTCCCTGGCCGGATTCGTCCCGAGCTTCCCGCTCCTCCTCGTCCTGGCCTGCGCCTCGGGTCTCGGATCGGGCGCGTTCCATCCGCTCGGCGCTCTTGACGTGCTCGCCCTGCTGCCCGAGCGGCGGCGCAGCTCGGGTATGTCCATCTACGTGACCGCCGGCACTGTGGGCGTGGCCATCGGACCCCTGATCGGCATCCTCGTCTTCCGTCTCCTGGGCATCCAGGGCACCATCCTCCTCGTCATCCCCGGGATTGCCGGCGGGGCATACCTGCTCTGGCGGATGCGGGGAAGCGCCGGCGCCGCGGCGGGCGCCAGGCTTAGGACGAAGGGTGCGCCCAGCGGTGCCATTCCCCTCTTCGCGATGGCCGTCGTCGTCGGCGTCATGATGTCCCGCACCTGGACGGTCGGCGTGTTTCAGGCCTTCACCCCGACCTGGTATCGAAGCCTCGGTTACGGACCCGAGTTCTACGGCCCGCTGGCAACGACCCTGGTGCTGGCCAGCGCCGTCGGTACGATCGGCTGCGGGACCCTTGCCGACCGCTATGGCCGCCGGGTGGTGATAATCGCAACGCTCGTTCTGAGCATCCCGGCGATCCTCCTTTTCACAATGTTCCCGGGTCCCTGGGCGTTCGGTAGCGCGATCCTCATCGGCTTCCTGGCGGCATCCACGGCCCCGTTGATGCTGCTGATGGCACAGCAGCTGATGGCGCGCCGCGCCGGTCTGGCCTCCGGACTGGTGATGGGCCTCGGCTTCGTCACGGCGGCCGTGGGGATCCCGATAACGGGAGCAATCGGAGACCGGATCGGTCTCCAGGATGCGCTCATGACTCAGGCCATCCTCGCGGCGGCCACGATCGTGCTTGCCTGGTATCTGCCGAGCGAGAACGATGTCGATCGACTCGCGGCAGCGGGTGAGCTCGCCGCCCCCGACCGTCGCCGCGAAGCCAGCCCGGCGGCGGCCTCGCCTACCTCTGGGTAGCGGCGGCCCGCAGCTCGGGGAGCACCTTCTCCGCAAGCTGGTCCGCCTGGCGGGGCGGATCGGCGCCGCTCAGCTGGGCGACGATCTCGGTGAAGCCTCGCTCGATGTACTGGCGCGACCGGTCATGCCAGGCCGCCGGGTCGCTCGGATCGAAGCGGTGCTGGACCGAGCGGCGGATCGCACCCGGGTCACGGCCGACCTCATGGCAGCGCTCGTCGAGGACGCCCGAGAGCCGTGCCGCCTCGTCCGGGTCGCCACCGCCCCCGGAGGGGTTCCAGACGTCCGCGTGCCGGGCGGCGACACGGAGCGTCAGCTCTTCGCCCGACCCCCCGATCCAGATCGGCGGAAACGGCTTCTGAATCGGCTTCGGCTCGTGGATGGCGTCCTCGAGGCGGAAGTACTTGCCCTCGAAGGTCGACCGCTCCTCGGTCCAGAGGCGCTTGCAGACCTCGATGGTTTCCTCCATCCGCCGGATCCGGCCGGCAACGGTGTGGAAGGGCATGCCCAGCATCGTGTGCTCGTTCTCCGCCCAGCCCGAGCCGATCCCGAATTCGAGCCTGCCCAAGGAGAGGTGGTCGACGGTGGTGGCGATCTTGGCCAGCACGCCCGGGTGCCGGTAGGTCGCCCCGGTGACGAGAAGGCCGATCCGGACCCGCTTGGTCGCCTCGGCCATCGCTGCCAGCATCGTCCAGCCCTCGTAGGTCGGTCGCTCCGGCGGCCCGCCGATGGCGGCGAAGTGGTCGAAGCCCCAGACATTATCGAAGTCCCCCTCGTCGGCGATCCGCCAGACCGCACGGAGGTCGTCGACGGTCGTCGCCTGGGGAGAGAGCTTGACGCCGATGCGAAGCGGGTGGTCCATTCGACCCAGCCTAATCGGAATGGTCTGGCCGGCCTGCTTATCCGGCCGCTTTGGCGGCTCGCGGACGGACCCGCTGGCCGACCTCGGCCCGGATCCGATCGGCC
>JALZAP010000154.1 GCA_030948245.1 Candidatus Dormiibacterota bacterium
GGCGGCTTGAGCTGAGCGCGATCTCCGCCGACCAGGAGAGTGAGTGCGAGCAGCAGGTTTTCGACCCGATGCGGCTCACCGACGGGATCGAAGCCTCGGCCGACCCGATCCTCAACTTCCGCCCGGCGGCCTATGACGTGTCCATCCGGCGCCGACTGAAGCTGGCCTGAGGTAGTGAGAATGCCGCGCGCGATCTGGACGGGCACCATCAGCTTCGGCCTCGTCAACATTCCGGTCCGCGTCTACCCGGCCACCCGCCGCAAGGATGTGCGCTTCCACGAGATCGACCGGGTGAGCGGGCAGCGAGTCCACCACCAGCGCGTACGACTTCCGTGGCCGGATGACGACGGCGATCGGCTGGCGGCTCCCACGCTGCCCGACCGGCAGGGGCGAAGCGGGTTTGAAGCGAGCCGGCAGTCGGTGCCGCCTCCTCTCGAGGTTCGGGCGGAGGAGGTCGTAAAGGGCTTCGAGGTCGCTCCTGGCAGCTTCGTCACTGTCACCCCCGAAGAGATCGAGGAGCTTCGCCCGGAGCGGACCAAGACGATCGACATCGAAGAGTTTGTCGCCGGTGCCGAGGTCGACCCGATCCATTTCGACACGGCATACCACGTGGTTCCTCAGCGCGAATACGAGCGGCCCTTCGCGCTGCTGGTGGAGGCGTTGGCGGCGAGTGAGAAGCTGGCGATCTGCTGGATCGTCCTTCGCAAACGCCGCCATCTGGCGGCGCTCCGGCCCCGCGAAGGGGTCCTGTTGCTGAGCACCATGTACTTCGCCGATGAGGTCATCCCCGTCACCGAGATCGCTCCCCGTCCAGCCGAACAGCCAAGCGAACGTGAGCTCAAGATGGCGGCGCTGCTGGTCGAGTCGATGAGCAGTCCCTTCGAACCCCTCCGCTATGAGGACGGTTACCGCAAGCGGCTGCTCGAGCTGATCGCGAGCCGGAGCGGTGAGGCGGTGAGCGCGCCGGAGCCGGCCGAGCCGGTGGTGACCAGCGGTGTCGAGGAGCTGATGGCTGCGCTCGAGGCGAGCCTCAAGCAGGTCCGAGGCAGCTCCCGGAAGCGCCGGGCGGTTTAGGCCCCGGCGACTGCCTCCACCATGGTCGTAAGTGTGACTTCGGCCTCACGCCGATCGAGGCCGAGGTCCCGCCGGAGCAGCTTCCAGCAGTAGACGTCGGTAACGGCGACGAGTCCATTCAGCGTCCGGTCCCGCTCGGCCTCCGGCCGCGCCGCAAGCTGGGGTCGGTAGGTGCGCGCGACCCATCGCCGGTGGTCGGCCCGGGCCCGATTCAGGCCGGCGGCAAGCTCGGGGATAGCACCTTCCCGGGCCCGGGCCTGGATGAGGCGGTCACCGTAGGTCTCGTAGTGGATGAAAAGTACCTTTATCGAGGCACCGAGGTCCCCTACCGGCGCCTGGCCGCGCTGGTCGACGACGCGCCGCCAGGCTTCCTCCGCCGCCGCCTGGACGAGGGCGGGCTGGGAGCCGAAGCTGCGCAGGATGGTCTGGACGGAGACCCCCGCCCGCGCCGCCGTCGAGTTGAGGGTGATCGGCGCGAGGCTGCCGAAGAGAATCTCCATCGCGGCGTCGAGGATCCGGCGCCGAGTCGTGCCTGACCGTTCGGCGCGGACGACCATCCGGTAGCTGCGCCGTACTTTCACGCAAGCGCACGTTACCTCGAAATCAACTGGCAGTCAATTTCGCGTTAGCACCACCTCTGGCGAAATGGCGGACCATCCCCTGCGAGCGATGGCCGTCCAGCTCCACGAGGTGAAGCAGTTCGCTCGGAATGTCGTAAAGGAACTGGCTCGGTGCCAGAATCACCGGCTTCCCGAAGAGCGTCCGGACATTCGCCACCGTCAGGTAGAGTCGCGACCTCGCCCGGGTGATGCCGACGTAGCAGAGGCGGCGCTCCTCCTCCAGCCTGCGCGGCTCGGCGAAGGCGCGCTCATGGGGCAACAGCTTGTCCTCCAGCCCGGTCAGGAAGACGACCGGGAACTCGAGGCCCTTGGCCATGTGGAGGGTGATCAGGGTCACCCGCTGGCGGCTTTCGTCGAGGTCGTCGAGGTCGGCGGTGAGCGCAATATCGGTGAGCATCCGCTCCAGGCCTCGCGGAACCGCGTGGCGGTCGTAGCCGCGGGCGATCTCGCGGAGCTCTTCGAGGTTGTTGAGCCGGGCCGGGGCGCCGGCGGTGCCATCGTCGTAGTGCTCAGCCAGGTTGCAGCGCCGGATCACAAGCTGGACAAGCTCGCTCGGCTTGCGGGTGGCGGCTTCCTGGAACAGGGGCGCGACCTCGGCATGGAACCGGCCCAGCGCCTCCTGGGCTTCGGGCTTTGCCGGCACCTGGGCCGCGGTCCCGCACATCTCGAGGATCGAGGTGCCGCCGTCGGCAGCGGAGCCGATCGCCGACTGGACCGTCCTGTCGGAGATCCGCCGCCTGGGCACGTTGGCCACCCGGTCGAAGCTCACCGCGTCCGCCGGGTTGACCAGGAAGCGCAGGTAGGCGATGACGTCCTTCACCTCGCGCCGGTCCCAGAAGCGCAGTCCGCCCACCAGGTTGTAGGGGATTCGCTGCGCGAGAAGGGCCCGTTCGAAGGCGCGCGACTGGGCGTTGGTCCGGTAGAGGATGGCGAAGTCGCCGTGGCCGTGGCTCTCGTTCTCGACCAGGGCGGCGATCTCGGCTGCCACAAAGCGCGCCTCCTGCCCGTCGTCCGGCGCCAGCAGAACAACCGGCTTCCGCCCCTGCCCCTCGTCGGTCCAGAGCCGTTTCTCAGTCCGTTCGGGATTGCGCTTTATGACGGCGTGGGCGGTATCCAGGATCGCCTGGGTGGAGCGGTAGTTCTGCTCCAGCTTCACGACCTTCGCCTCGGGGAAGTCGCGCTGGAAACCGAGGATGTTGCGGACGTCGGCGCCGCGGAATGCGTAGATGCTCTGGTCGTCGTCGCCGACGACGGTCAGGTTGCGATGGCCGCCGGCGAGCTGGATGAGCAGCTCGTACTGGGCACGGTTGGTGTCCTGGTACTCGTCCACGAGGACCTGGTCGAAGCGGTCACGCCACTGCTCGAGGACGCCCGGGTTCTGCCGCAAGAGGTGGACCAGGTTGAGGATCAGGTCGTCGAAGTCCATCCCGTTCGACTCGAGGCTCAGCTCCTGGTAACGCTCATAGACGACCCGGACAATCCTGTCTTTCACCGCTTTGCCGTCGATGTCGGCGGGCCGCAGGAGCTCGGACTTGGCCTTCGAGATCGCCTCCAGCAGCGGCGGCAGCGGGTTCTTGCGAAGGTCCAGCTCGAGGTCGGCAAGGGCCTGCTTGAGGATCGACCTGGAGTCGTCCTCGTCGAAGATCACGAAGCCCGAGCGATAGCCAAGCAGCTCGGCATGCGGCCGCAGCATCCGCGTCGCGATGGCGTGGAAGGTACCGATCCACATACCCGGTTGCGCGGCGCCCAGTTCCAACGTCAGCCGGCTCCGCATCTCCCGCGCCGCCTTGTTGGTGAAGGTCAAAGCGAGGATCCGCTCCGGCTCAGCGACTCCTGCCTGAATGAGATTGGCGATCCGCATCGTGAGTACCCGGGTCTTGCCGCTGCCGGCGCCGGCGAAGATCAGCAGCGGCCCCTTCTCGTGCGTCACGGCCTGGCGCTGGGGAGGGTTGAGAAAAAGGGCGTCCATGCCGCGGCTGGCAATGATATCCAGCGCGCCTTCATCATTCCCTACGGTGAGCATCCGCCGCGGGACCAGGCTGCGAGGGACCATCGCCGAGGATGGCGCCGAGCTCTCCGGCAGCGGTCGCGACCCGCGCGGGCAGCGGCTCCTCCGCGAGGCCTTCATCCGCCGCCACGCGGACGAGGTCTACGAGACGCTCACCAACGGTTATCGCGAGGAGATCCGGGTCGAGGAGCTGGTCTTCGCCGCCGCGGACCAGTTTCCGGGCCTCCTCCCCAGCGCCCAGCAGATCGCCGCCGAGCGGGAGCTGAAGCAGTCCGAGAAGGCCGGCCAGGAGCTCGACCAGGGCATCTTCCTGGCCCACATCCTGGCCCGGCCGCGTGCCGGCACCCACCTCTGCCACGTCATGCTGCGGCCCCGCTGGGAGGCGCTCCTCAAGATCGACGAGTTTCGCCAGACGGGGCGTGCCGAACTGGGCCTTGCGACGGTCGAGCGAATCGGGCGGGCAGGCCACCTGAACCTCCGCAACCCGCGCTTCCTGAACGCCGAGGACGACGGCGCGACGAAGGCTCTCGAGATCGGTGCCGACCTCGTCCTCCTCGACCCGGCCTGCGAGGTCGGCGTTCTGCGCGGGGCGGAGGTCGAGCATCCCCGCTACGCCGGGCGTCGTGTTTTCAACGCCGGGATCAACTTGACGCACCTCTATCACGGCCGGATCTCCTTCGTGAACTTCATGATCGCGCGCGAGATGGGGCTGGTCGGCAAGCTCTATCGGGGCCTGTGGCTCTCCGACGACTGGGAGAGCGGACTCGAGGACACCACAGAGAAGCCCTGGATCGCGGCGGTCGAGTCGTTTGCGATCGGCGGCGGCTGCCAGCTGCTGCTGGTGATGGACCGGGTCATCGCCGAGAAGGGCGCCTACTTCAGCCTTCCCGCTCGCAAGGAGGGGATCATCCCCGGCAACGCCAACCAGCGCCTGCAGCGGTTCGTGGGCGAGCGGATCGCCCGCCAGGCGATCATGTTCGAGCGGGTCTTCAAAGTCGGCAAGCGCCCTTCTGCCCTCTGCGACCGGGTGGTCGAGCCGGGCGCGATGGACGCTGCGATCGCCGACGACGCCGAGCAGCTTACGAGCTCGGGAGTTGTGGCCTCGGCCGCCAACCGGAAGATGCTGAGGCTCGGCCAGGAGCCAATCGACCAATTCCGCCGCTACATGGCGATCTACGCCCGCGAGCAATCGCGCTGCATGTACGAGCCGGCGCTCATCGAGAACCTCGAGAAGAACTGGAACGCAGCTTCCCGGACCCTGTGACGGCTGCCGATCCTCTCCACTACACAGCCCGCTGGCGGGTCCGCGGCTACGAGCTCGACTCCAACGGACACGTCAACAACGCGGTCTACCTCAACTGGGCCGAGGAGATCGCCGGCC
>JALZAP010000155.1 GCA_030948245.1 Candidatus Dormiibacterota bacterium
CGTCTCGACCATCCGTTCGAATTCTTTCGCTGTAATCACTTCCATTCCCAATCAACACGGATCGGCGGGTACCGGTTGCACAGGTAACTACCTTCAGTCAAACACTAGGGATGTAATCTTGTAATCGAAATGCCCAGCGAAGCTGACGTCCGCGCCTGGTTCGCGTCGCGTATCCCGGAGGGCTGGTTCGAGGGGCCGCCCGAGGTCGAGGTCGACGGCGACGAGATCCTGGTGACCGGCCGTCTGCCTGCTGAGGGAGCCACCGACGCAGCCACCAACCCCGCCGAGGAGGCGCGGATCGCGCGCTTCCGGGAGGCGAGCCGCGAGCAGCGGATGCGGATCGCCGAGGAGGGCCAGCGGAAGTTCCGGCGCAAGGTCTCCTGGGGAGCGGCCGCGGGCGACCTGAAGGAGAACTTCACGACGCTCTCGATGCCGGTCATGACGCGGCTCAGACAGCCGGAGCGGCAGGTGCTCGACACGCTGATCGCCGCCGGGGTGGCGCGGAGCCGGAGCGAGGCTCTCAACTGGTGCGTGCGGCTGGTCGCCGAAAAGCAGGCGGAGTGGCTGAAGGACCTCAAGTCCGCCTTGGAAGCGGTCGAGAAAGCGAGAGCCAAGGGACCCAAGCCCTAGCCTGAGACACGGCCCTTCAGTCCTCTACCTCCAGGCCTTCTCGAAGCCTAGCGCTGCCGCCACAGGCCGGTCTTAAACGGCAGGTCGGTTCTTGAGGCGCCAGACGAACTGCAAACCGGACCAGCGCTCGTCGATGGCGGCCACTTTGTTGTCCACCATCCCGCTGGGCAGGATGATGTCGCGGAGCGAGTTCTCGGTGATGTCGGTGGAGATCCCCGAGCTCCGCTTGGGCCAGCCGATCCAGAGGCGGCCGTTCGGCTCCAGCTTCGCGGCCAGCTTCCGGAAACGGCGCTCCACTTCGGCGCGGGTCAGCGCGAGGAGGACGATCACGTCATAGGGCCCGCCCAGCCGCTGGTGGTCGCCCTCGGCCGTTATCAGCACCTCGGAGCCTTCTTTGATGCCCAGCTTGCGGGGCAGCGGCGTTCCCGAGTAGCCGCGGTCAGCCGTCCGCGCGGGCATAGGTGAGCATGTGGTGGGAGAGCAGCCGGCCGTCCGCGCCGTGGCAGTCGGCGAGTCCGTAGATCAGCCGCCGGCCATTGCGCAGGATGCGCGCCGTGCAGGTGATGTCCTCCTCCCGGGCTGGCGCGATGAAGGAGGTGTTCAGCTCCGTCGTGACGGTGATGGGGCCAGTGCCCTGGTTGCCCAGGATGGCGACCCACATCGCGCAGTCGGCGGCATTCATGTAGACCTGCCCGCTCACGATCCCGCCGGGTCGCTCCCAGCGCTTCATGAAAGGGGCCCGGATGGTGGCCTCGCCGCCGCCGACGGAGACGACCTGGAAGCCGTAGGCGGCCGTGAACTCGTGGCCGTCGAGCATCTCCTGGAGCTGCACCGTGCCGGGCGCTGCCTCGCTCAACGGCTCACCGTCAGCCCGATCAGGCCGTGGGCGGGCTTGGGATCGCTGAAAACTCGGCGGCGGGGATCCGTCTCGGACACGGCCGAGGTGTCCCAGAGCCGATTCTGGGCCTCGAAGCTGAACTCGGCGACCTGAGGGTAGCGCTCCAGGAGAACGCCGCCGATCTCGTTGAGGAGGTGCTGGATGGACATACTCACGAAGCGATCGAAAACCTCCCGGACGGCGCCCGCTACCTGGTGCGGGTCGATCGGGTGGGAAGGGTCGCCATAGAGCCAGTGGACGTCGCAGAAGATGTAGAGCGGACGGTCGACGCGCTCAGGCAGCGTCGTGTACTCGTCGCGGAGGAAGCGGGCGAACGCGCTGCCGGTGAGCTTGACCAGCCGCAGCTGGACGACGCCGGCGCGCAGCGAGCGGATGCCCTCCCGGCCGATCTCGAGCTCGACCACGCCGTACTCGTCGCGCCGGGGGCCCTCGAAGAGCTTCTCGGAGTGGGCGCTGAAGGGCAGCTCCCGCTCGCGGATGCGGAGCCACTCCATCTGCGGGTAGGTGTCGAGGAACCTCCGGGCGAGGAACTCGGCCCACCCTTCGTGCGTGTCCCCGTCGTACTCGAGGAGCGCCGCGTAGGTGAAGTTCTTCATGGTGTCGGTGGCGACCACGTTGCTGTTGTCGCCCTCCGTGTAGGAGGCCAGGAAGGTGTCGCCATAGACGTCGACGGTGGTCTCGCTGCCGAACAGCGGGTTGGCGCCGCCGTAGGCGCGATAGCAGCGGATCGCCGCCTTTCCGTAGCGGATCTTCCGCTTCACTGTCGATCCAACCGCGACGCGGCGATGTCCACCACCGCTCTCAAGCCGTTCTCGAGCTCCTGGTTGCGGTCGTTGCCGAGCCGGCCCTTCAGCACCTCGACGATCTCGCTCTTGGGCCGCCCGTTGACGAAGATGACGAAGCGGAACCCGAAGCGCGACTCGTACTCGGCGTTGAGCCGGTCGAGCTCGGGCAGCCGGTCCCCGCCCTGCTCGGTGAGCGACAGCCGGGAGAGCCGCGCGGGATCCTCGCCGATCCGCGGGTGGGCGTCGACGGTAGCCACCTTCTCCTCCTCGCTGAGCGCCCCGAGCAGCTCATATGCGCGGGCGATCATCGCCGCGTCGGAGGCATGAGGGGCCTCCGCGAGCAGCCGGCGGGCAAGCGGTGTCGAGCCCTCGAAGAGGGTCTCAACTGCCACGGTAAGAGCTGCAGGAGTACGGGGACACGAGGAGCGGGATGTGGTGGTGGCGCACCTCGGCGATCGCCACGTCGAGCGTCACCCGGGTGAAGAAGTGCTGCTGCGACCCGTAGTAGGGGGCAAGGTCGAAGACGAGCTGGTACCAGCCCGGCGTGAGCTCAGTTTCGAGCAGGTTGGCGACCCGGCCGTCCTCGCCGGTCGTCCCCGAGCCGGCCTCGACCAGCTCGCGGCCCTCCCTCCGGTAGAGGGAGACGGCGACGCCGGCGGCGGGCGCGCCGCGGGTCGTGTCGAGCACGTGGGTGGAGATTCCGGCGCCGGTCATGGAAGATTGCTCCTGCGCATGCTGCGGATAATCGCCGGCCCGATCGAGTTCACCGCCCGGCTCGAGGCCGAGGCGGCGCCCTTGACCGTCGCGGCCTTCCGGAAGCTGTTGCCGATGAGGTCCAAGATAATCCAGGCGCGCTGGAGCGGTGAGGCGGCCTGGGTCCCCCTGGGCGACCTCGAGGTAGGCGTCGAGTATGAGAACCACACCAGCCACCCGGCCCCCGGCGAGATCCTCCTCTATCGCGGCGGCATCAGCGAGACGGAGATCCTGTTTCCCTACGGCGCCACGCTCTTCGCCAGCAAGATGGGCCAGCTCGCCGGCAACCACTTCGCGACCGTGGATATCGGGCGCGAGCGCCTGAAGGAGCTCGGCCGGATCATCCTCTGGGAGGGCGCCCAAGACATCCTCTTCGAGGACACCTAGTTGGTCATCCGGGGAGGCACTGTCGTCGACGAGGACGGCGAGCGGGAGGCCGACGTGGTCGTCAAGGATGACCGGATCGCGCTGCTCGCCCTGCCCGGTGAGACGCCGGAGGGCGACCCCGAGACGATTGACGCGACCGGGCTCTACGTGCTCCCCGGCGTAATCGACCCCCACACCCACTTCGCTCTCGACACGGGCAGCGGCCGGACCGCGGACGACTTCACTAGCGGCAGCGGATCGGCTGCCGCGGGCGGCGTGACCAGCTATATCAACTTCGCGATCCAGCATCCCGGCGAGGGCTTCGAGGCCGCCCTTGACGGCGTCCGGCGCGAGGCGGACGGCGCGTCGATCGTCGACTGGTCGATGCACCTCAACATCACTAATCTCGACGACGGCTGGGAACGTGCGTTGGAGCGGGTCGTGGACGGCGGAGTGAGCAGTGCCAAGGTCTACACCACCTACAAGGATTCCGTCTTCTATGTCGACGACTACACGATCCACCGCCTGATGGAGCGCTCGGGCGGCGCCGGCTTGCTGGTCCAGATGCACGCCGAGAACGACGACATCCTGGCCGGGACGCGACGTGACCTGGTCGCCCACGGTCACACCTCTTTTGCCTATCACGCCGCCGCCCGCCCGGCGGTGGCCGAGTCGGAGGCCGTCAACCGGGGGATCTTCTTCAGCCGCGTCACCGGCAGCCCGATCTATTTCGTCCACCTCTCCAGCCCGCTCTCCGTCGACCTGGTCAGCGAGGCGAGGCAGCGGGGGACGGCGGCGATCGCGGAAACCTGCCCTCACTTCCTCTGTCTCGACGATTCCGTCTATGCGGGCAATGACGCGATCCGCTACCTGATGACGCCGCCGATCCGCAGCGAGGCGATGCGCAGCAGCCTCTGGGAGAGGGTCGCGAAGGGCGAGATCCACTCCGTCGGCAGCGACCACTGCGGCTACTCGCTGGCGCAGCGCGGGGAGGGCGGTGACTTCACCCGGGTGAGCCCCGGCATCCCCGGCGTGGAGACGACGCTGCCCCTCCTCTATACCTTCGGCGTCGAGGCGGGACTGATCGGGATGGTGGACCTCGTGCGGCTGCTCGCGAGCGGTCCAGCCCGGATCTTCGGGCTCTACCCGCGGAAGGGCCGGCTCGGCCAGGGAGCGGACGCCGACCTCGTCCTCTTCGATCCCCGGGCGCGGGGCGCCCTTCGCGACCAGGACCTGCACAGCGCAGCCGGCTTCTCTCCCTACAGCGGGCTGGAGCTGAGCGGTCGGGTCATCACCACCATCTGTCGAGGGCGCGTCGTCTACGACCGCGGCACGATCACCGGAGAGCCGGGGTGGGGCCGGTTCATCGAGAGGACGCCGTTTGACGCCACGCATCTCCCCTGAGCGCCTCGCTGCGAGCCTTGCCGCACTCGCCCGCATCGGCGGCCGGCCGGACGGCGGCGTCGACCGGCTGGCGGGCACCGCCGCCGACGTGGAGGCGCGCCGCTGGCTGGCCGAACGGATGACCAAGGCCGGCCTGGTCGCCGAGCTCGACGAGGTCAATAACGTCTTCGGGCACCCTGCCGGGGCCGGCCCCTGG
>JALZAP010000156.1 GCA_030948245.1 Candidatus Dormiibacterota bacterium
GATGGTGGCCTCCGGTGTCGTCACCAGGAAGCCGCTGGAGCCGGGGACGTCATGGTCGACGGCGACGAAGCGGACCGAGACCGCGCCGACCTTGACCGTCATACCGTCGGCGACGCGATCTCCAACCGGCGTACGCCAGGGCAGGTAGGCGGACGTGGACGCGCCCTCCCGTACCGGCTCCATCGCCTCTGGGAAGTAGAGCGGCACCTCGGGCCCGAGGTACCCGATGAGGCCGGCATGGTCGAGGTGCATATGGCTGACGAAGACATGCGTGCGGCCGTCCCACGGATCCCCCGCGTAGACGCCCGGCAGCGGCTGCGCCTCGCCGACCGCGAGCAGGTCCGCCAGCTCCCGGCCCGGGCGTGGCCGCAGGCCGAGCGAGAAGGGGACGCGGCCCGGCGCGTGCTCACGGCCGAAGTCGAACAGGCAACGCGAGTCGCCGTGCTCGACCAGGAACTTCAGGCCGGTCGGGTTACCCGTGTGAAGGAAGGTGAGCGTCGTTCTTGCACCGGCCACGTCGAGCCGACGATCATAGCCGCCGAGCATGGCGACCAGACGGGTGCGAGGCGACGGGGTCTCCGGCTACCTGCTGATTTCGCCCGCGATGGCGCTGCTGATCGTCTTCATCCTGGTACCGGCGCTCTGGATCTTCTGGCTCTCCCTCCAGCGCTGGGACCTCATCAGCGGCAGCAGCGACTACATCGCGACCGCCAACTATGAGCGGCTCCTGCTCCGCGACGACGTGTTTCGCAAAGCGGTCTGGCAGACCGTCTACTTCGTGGCCGGATCGGTGCCGACAAGCATGACCCTGGGACTCCTGCTCGCCGTCCTGCTCAACCGCACGATGCCAGCGCGGGACCTCCTGCGGACGCTGATCTTCACGCCCTACGTGATGCCGATCGTTTCCACCGCGCTGATCTTCAGCTTCATCTACCACCCCGATGTCGGGGTGCTCAACGCCGCCCTCCGGGCGGTCGGCCTGCCCAAGGTCGCCTGGCTCGACTCGCCTCGGGCGATCATGCCCGCGATCATCATCTACAGCGTCTGGCAGCACACCGGCTACAACACGGTGATCTTCCTCGCCGGGCTCGCCAACCTGCCGCCCGAGATCGACGAGGCGGCCCGCGTCGACGGCGCGCGGGCGTGGTCGCGGTTCTGGCGGGTGACCTGGCCGCTGCTCAGCCCGACGACCTACTTCGTGCTGCTGATCAACATGATCGCTTCCTTCAAGGTCGTCCAGCCGATCCTCATCTTCACCGGCGGCGTGAGCGGCGCGAGCGCCGGTGGCGGCGGGCCGGATAAGGCGGCCGAGACGATCGGCTACTACCTCTACGTCCAGGCCTTCTCCTTCTTCCATGCCGGCTACGCGGCGGCGATCTCGGTGGTCCTCTTCCTGATCATCCTGCTGATCACGGGGAGCCAGGTGGGGCTTCTCTCGCGGCGGGTCTTCTACCGATGAGTTCGCGGCATCGCGCACGCCTGCTGGGTCTCCTGCCCCGCTACGCACTCCTGCTCCCGTTTGCCGCGCTCTTCGTCTTCCCCTTCTACTGGATGGTCGTCATCTCGCTCGGGACCCTCCAATCGGTCTTCGTCTTTCCGCCCATCCTCTACCCGCTCTGGCACGGGGAGAACTACCTGGCGGCTGTCGGCCTCATCCCCGACTCCTCGACCGGCCAGTACCTGCACATCCCCTGGCTCCGCTACTTCGCCAACACCGTGATCGTCGCCGTCGGCACCACCGTGCTGGTCCTCTTGACGTCGGTGCTCGCCGGCTACGCCTTCGCCTCGATCTGGTTTCCCGGCAAGCGGGTGATCTTCGGCCTCGTCCTGGCCATCTACATGGTCCCGACCGAGGTGACCCTGGTGCCGAACTTCATAATCCTGGCCAACCTCCACTGGATCGACAGCTACCAGGCCCAGATCGTCCCCTTCGGAGCCTCGGTGTTCGGGATCTTCCTGATGCGACAGTTCTTCCTTGGCCTGCCCGGCGACCTCTGGGAAGCGGCGCAGCTCGACGGCGCAGGTCACTTCCGCTTCCTCTGGTCGATCGCGGCTCCGCTGGCCCGGCCGCCGATGGTCACTATCGCGCTCTTCCAGCTGGTCGGCAGCTGGAATGCCTTCCTCTGGCCGCTGATAGTCACCAACAGCGACGCATACCGGCCGGTCCAGGTCGGCCTGCAGGCGTTCAGCTACGCAGATGCGACCAACCCGGTGCTCCACGCGGCGGGCAGCCTGATGGTGACGCTGCCGATCCTAATAGTCTTTCTACTGGCACAGCGACAGATCATCGGAGGCATCGCGGCGAGCGGAATCCGCGGTTAGTTTCGGTCTCGAGGGAGGATTTCTGAATGAGAGGGAGAAGACTGTCGGGCCTCGTGACCGCATTGCTGATCGCCGGCTGCGGGGGCGGCGGCTCGAGCGGCGGTCCAGGGCAGCTCGGCGCCCTGAAGACGGCCGTCCAGGTCACCTTCTGGCATGCGCTGACCGGGACCCTGCAGGCCCAGCTGACAACTCTGACGGACCAGTTCAACTCGAGCCAGAGCAACGTCCACGTGAACCTGGTCGCGAAGGGCGCTTACACCGACCTCAACAAGGCGGTCCTGACCGGCCTCGCGGCGGGATCGCCACCCGACCTGGCGCAGTGCATCGAGACCGACGCGGCGAAGTACAACAGCTCCAAGGCCCTCGCCGACCTGAGTCCTTATATCAGCGCCGCCGACGGCCTCTCGAACACCGACCAGAAGGACATCTTCCCGGTCATGCTCAACGCCACCAAGATCAAGGGAACCTACTACCAGTTCCCCTTCAACAAGTCGACGACGGTCATCTACTACAACCAGGACATGTTCACCGCGAAGGGGATCAGCTCCCCGCCGCCGACGTGGGAGGAGTTCTTCGCCGACGCGACCAAGCTGGCCGACCCGAGCAAGGGCGTCGTCGGCGCCGAGGGACCCTCGATCGACACCTTCCTCTCCATGCTCTACGAGTACGGCGGACGCATGTACGACAGCGACACCAGCCCTTCCAGGGCGACCGTCAACGGCGACGCCGGCGTCAAGGCGATGACGCTCTGGTACAACGCGATCAAGGCCGGCGCGGTCAAACCGATACCGGCCGGCAACTTCGCCGACCAGACCGACTTCCAGAACCAGAAGATGGCGATGTACATCTCGACCCAGGTCAGCTACCAGTTCATCGTCAAGCCGATCGGCACCAAGTTCAAGTTCGCCGAGACGGCCTTCCCGGCCGGTGACAAGGGCGTCAAGGACGAGATGTTCGGAGCCAACCTGTGCGTGTTCGCCAAGGCGGCCAAAGACGTCCGGCACGGCGCCTTCCTCTACATCAAGCACCTGACCAGCGTCGACAGCACGACGACCTGGGCGAAGACCACCTCCTACATGCCGGTGCGGCAATCCGCCTACAAGGCCCTGTCGACGAACTACTACACCCAGAACCCCTCCCAGGCGATCGGCCCCGGCATGCTCAGCAAGAACCAGCTGATCGTCCTTCCCGCGACACCGACCAGCAACGAGCAGCGCGACGCCCTGACGACGGAGCTGAACAACATCGCGGCGATGCGAAAGGATCCCAAGACCGGCCTTGCCGACGCGACGACCAAGATGAACGACATCCTGGCCACCGGCTGACGTCCGATCGCCGACTACAGCGGCTGGCGGAAGGCCGAGCTGCACTGTCACCTCGACGGTGCGGTCCGGCCGGCCACCGCGGAGGAGCTTGCCGGCCGCCCGCTCCGGCTGACGGCGCCGGCTTCCTGCTGCGCCTCGCAAGGTGAATACATCTCTTACTTCGAAGACCCGATCTCGGTGCTTCAAACCGAGTCTGCGCTCGAGCGATGCGCCTACGAGCTATGCGTCGACTCGGCGGCCGAGAAGATCGACTACCTCGAGGTCCGCTGGGCTCCCCGGCTGCACTTGCGCGAGGGGCTGGCCGTCGAGTCGGTTATCCGCGCGGTGCTGCGCGGCCTCGCTGCCGGCCCGATCGTCGCGGTCGCCATCGTCTGCGCAATGCGCGGCCACGACGTCGCCGAGAACGTTGCCCTGGCCCGCGCGGCGGGGGCATGCACCGGTCTCGGCGTGGTCGGCTTCGACCTCGCCGGCGACGAGGCGCGCTACCCCGCGCTGCCCCAGCGGCCGGCCTTCGAGGCGGCCCTGGCCGAGGGGCTCCGGCTGACCTGCCATGCCGGCGAGGCGGGCCAGCCGGAGTCGGTCGAAGAGGCGCTCGACCTCGGCGTGGAGCGGGTCGCCCACGGTGTCATCGGGGCCCGCTCGCCGCGGGTGGTCGAGCGAATCCGCGAGTCGGGCGTGGTGCTCGACCTCTGCCCGACCGCCAACTGGAAGTGCGCCGCGGTTCCCAGCCTCGCGGCGCATCCCCTGCCGGACCTGGTCCGGGCCGGAGTCCGCTGCACGATCAGTACCGATTCGCGAACCGTCGCCGGCACCACCCTCAGCCGCGAGTTCGAGCTTGCCGAGAGCGAGATGGGAATGACCGAGGACGAGCTGCTCCGCTGCAACCTCACCGCCTATGAAGCGCGCTTCGGTCGCTGACCTCGAGGCGGCGCTCCGGAGCTGGGCTCGCAGCGCCCATCGCGATGGAAGCGGTCCGGAGCGAATCCAGGCGGCCGTCTGCCTTCCGCTCAGGGACACGCCCGAGGGTGTCGCATGCTGGTTCCTGAGGCGGCCCGACGGCCTCCGCCACCACTCACGCGAGATGGCCTTCCCGGGCGGCAAGCGCGACCCCGAGGACGCGAACCTCGACGCGACCGCGCTGCGCGAGACGGAGGAGGAGCTGGGCATCCCCCGCTCCCACCTGCGCCTCCTCGGCCGGCTGGCCGCGGTGCCGACGGCGACCTCCCTCTTCACGCTCAACCCGATCGTGGCCGAGGTGCTCGCGGGCGCCGTGGCCAACCCGGCGCCGGACGAGGTCGCCGAGCTGGTCAGCTTCCCGCTCGAACATTTCTTCCTGGGCCTGGTGCCCTACCAGGCGGTCGACCTCGGCCGCTACCTC
>JALZAP010000157.1 GCA_030948245.1 Candidatus Dormiibacterota bacterium
TCCGCGGCCACCGCCGCGACCGCCTCCCTACGCTCCGGCGTCGAGACCCGACCGCGGAGGATTAGGTTTTCCTGCTCGAAAGCGGTCTCGATGTTGAGCTCGTTGACGCGGGGATCCTCCGCGAAGCGCTCCCTCAGGTGGGCGGTCAGGTGGGGAGCGTCACCGTGGACCGTCAGCGGCCGCTCCGCGGCGGCGTTCTCGTAGACCGCGCGGTAGATGGCCCGGATCACGTTGTCGGGGACGATCATGTCGTCGGCCTGGGCGTGGAGGAGCAGGCTGAGCACCCGCCGGGGGCCGATCCGCGCCCGTTGCACGAGGTAGTCCCAGTCCAGCTCGCTTGCGGCGATGATGCCGAGCGCGTCGTGCCAGTAGCGGGGCGTGTCCTGGTCGGACGCGATCGCCTTCATGACGACCAGGTCCTCGGGCGGCACGACCCGGAGCGTGACCCCGTGGTGGTCGACGGGGCGGATCCGCGACTGCATCTGTTCGTCGAAATAGATGCCGCCCTTGGCGGTGAAGATGAGGTCGACCAGGACCCGGTCTTTGACGCATTTCAGGAGCCAGTTGTGCTGGCTCGGTCTGGGTTCGAAGCCGGCGGCCGCGAGCACCTCCTGCGCCTTGGCCGCATCCTGGGACCGCAGGAAGATGTCGACATCGAGGGTCCAGCGGGGCCGGCCGAACACGGCGGACGCGATACCGCCCATCAGCCCGTACTCGATCGACGCCTTCTCGAGCGACCCGGTCGCCTCGGCGAGAACGCCGAGGAAGGTGTCCTCGCCGACGTCGACGCGCTCGACCTCTTCGCCCGGGTACGGTTCCTCGCTTGGGACTGTTCCCACCTACTGACTATCACATAATCGACCCCTATCGCGTCCACATCAAGTCTCCGAGCGACTCCGCTTCGACGGCGCCGCGCCCCTGATCCGTCGGCGCCGGCGGCTCTACTGGTGAGTTGTGGGTGTGGTCGCGCGACGGGTCGTCGAATTCTGCGAGTTCGCCCACGCCTCCGAGCGCTTCTTCCGCTTCACCGCCGGAGGTCTCTTGGTGGCCGGCGTCGCGTTTCAGCTCTGCATCACCAACCAGCTCGGCGGAGCCTGGTTCGCAACGGCGGTGGACGACCTCGGCAGCGGGCTCGCCGCTCTCCTCGCCGGGATCGCGTGTTGCGTGGCGGCGTGCTGGACGCGGCGCGCGACGCGGCTCGGCTGGCTCCTGCTCGGGCTCTCCGCGGTGGCCTGGTCGGCAGGCGAGATGGATTGGTTCTACACCGAGATCGTGCTCGGCCTGCCGGTGGCGTCGCCGTCACCCGCCGACCTCGGCTTCCTGCTCTCGGTGCCGTTCGCCTTCGCCGGCGTCCTCGCCTTCGCGATCTCGGCGAGCCGGCGCACGGAAGCCGTGCGGGCGCTCGTCGACGGGCTGCTGATCGCAACCTCCCTGCTCCTCATCAGCTGGGAGGCGATCCTCCGGATGACCTTTGCCGACAGCTCGCTCTCTTTCCTCGGCAAGCTCGTCAACCTCAGCTATCCGGTTTCCGACATCGCCCTTCTCACGATCGCGGTCATCGCGCTGACCCGCTTCAGCCGCATCGGCCGGGCGCCGATCGCTCTCCTCTGCGCCGGGATCATCTGCCTGGCCATCGCGGACACCGCCTTCGCCTACCTCACCGCCGCGACCCATTACACGGGCAACGCACTCGACGGCGGCTGGCTCGCCGGCTACTTCCTGATCTTGCTCGCCTCGCTCCGAGCGAGGGACATGGGTGAGGCGGGCGAGGACGGCCGGCTCGCCGCCGGGATTCGCTTAGCGGCTCCTTATGCGGCGATCGTGCTCGCCCTGGGCACCGCCATCGTCGTGATATTCGCCGGCGGCGCCCTCGACCCGGTGGCGGTCCTGATCGGCGGGTCGATCGCCGTCTTCGCTGTCCTCAGCCAGTTCCTGGTTCTGGTCGAGAACCGGACCCTCCTCCAGCAGAGCCGCGCCAACGAGCAGGCCGTGCTGGAGAGCCGCCGCACGCTCGAGCAGGTGATCGACAACGCCCCGGTGGCACTCTTCTCGATCGACACCGACGCGGTTCTGACCCTGGCAACCGGACGGGCCCTCAAGGGCTTTGGCGAGCGCGCCAGCCGGCTGACCGGACGCAACATTCGTGAAGTTCTAAAGGAGTCGCCCGAGTTCCTGGCGGCGGTCGAGGCGGCGCTCGCCGGACGGCGCGGCCAGCTGATCGCCGCCTTCGAGCACGGCGACCTCGACATCCGCCTGCTTCCCGTTTTCGAGGAAGATCGGGTGGTATCGGTAAGCGGCGTGGCGATCGACGTCACCGAACGACGCCTCGCCGAGCAGGTGCGCCGCGAGAGCGAGGCGAAGTCGCGCTTCCTGGCCACCATGAGCCACGAGCTGCGAACCCCACTCAACTCGGTCCTCGGCTTTGCCGAGCTCCTCCTCGGCCAGCGTCGGGGCGAGCTGAACGACTCCCAGCAGCGCTACGTCACCAACATCGCGGCGAGCGGCAAGCACCTGCTCTCCCTCATCAACGACGTCCTCGACCTTTCGCGCGTCGCCTCCGGCGAGATCGAGGTGGTGGTCCAGCGGGTTGCCGTGGAAGAGGCGATCTCCCAGGCGGTGGGCAAGATCCGTCCGCTGGCTGACCGGAAGCGCTTGAAGCTGGTCGTTCAGGAGTCGCCCCCCAGCGAGGCGCTGGCCGACCCGCTGCGACTGCAGCAGATCGTGCTCAACCTGCTTTCAAACGCGGTCAAGTTCACCCCCCATGGTGGACGCGTCGAGATCATGAGCCGGACCACCGGCCTGGTGGTCGAGGTCGGGGTCACCGATTCGGGGATCGGGATCGCCGAGGAGCACCTGGACCGGATCTTCGAGGAATACGCCCAGGTCGACGATGCCTACAGCCGCGACCAGGAGGGTACCGGCCTTGGTTTGGCCGTGAGCCGACGGCTGGCGGAGCTGATGTCAGGCACCCTCACCGTCGAGAGCGCGGTGGGCGCGGGCTCGGTCTTCCGGCTCCGGCTGCCGGCGGCCTCAGTCGTCCCGGCGGAACACGCGACCGGCGTCGACCTGGGCGACCGCAGCCCGGAGACCCGGCCCGACGAGATCGCCTCGACTGCCACGTACGAGCCGTAGAGGTCGGTCACGCCGATGACGCTCGCCGGGCGCAGACAAGGCTTGTGCCTGCACGCCGCCTAACCTGTGCGGGTGCCGGCGCTGGAGCCTGTCGCAACCCTTCGCTTCCCGCTGGAGGAGCTGCCCGAAGCAGCCGTGGCTCTCCGTGGCGAAGTCCGTGCGTTTCTCGCCGGGGAGCTCGCGGCGGGCTCGTTCGTGCCTCGCTGTGACGCCTGGCTGAGCGGCGCCGATCCCGCCTTCAGCCGCCGGCTCGGCGTGCGCGGCTGGCTCGGGATGACGTGGCCGAAGAAGTACGGCGGCCACGAGCGATCCGCGCTCGAGCGCCACATCGTCATCGAGGAACTGCTGGCCGCCGGGGCGCCGGTCGCGGCGCACTGGATCGCCGACCGCCAGACCGGACCGCTTCTCCTCCGCTACGGGACGGAGGAGCAGCGCCTGCGTTACCTACCCGGCATGGCCCGCGGCGACGTCCAGTTCGCGATCGGGATGAGCGAGCCCGACGCCGGCTCCGACCTGGCTTCCGTCCGGACCGCGGGCCGGAAGGTCGAAGGGGGCTGGCGGCTGGACGGGACCAAGGTCTGGACGTCGGGCGCCCACCTCGCCGACGCAATGATCACACTGGCCCGAACCGAGCCAATCGGCGACGACCGCCACCTTGGGCTCAGCCAGGTCATCGTTGATCTGAAAGGACCGGGTGTGGAGATCCGCCCGATCCGGCTGCTCACGGGTGAGCATCACTTCAACGAGGTGCTCCTCCGCGACTGTTTCGTCCCCGATGGGATGGTCGTCGGAAAGCTCGGTGAAGGCTGGAAGCAGGTCACCTCGGAGCTCGCCTACGAGAGGAGCGGACCGGAGCGCTTCCTCAGCACCTTCCCATTGCTGGCGGCGATGGCCGCGGCCTCGGGGTCGGCCTCGGTCGGCCGACTGGCCGCCGAGCTCTGGGCGTTACGCCGGCTTTCGCTGGCCGTCGCGGCGGCACTTCAGCGGGGAGAGGAGCCGGTGATCGAGGCGGCTCTCGTCAAAGATCTCGGCACCCGTTTCGAACGGGAGGTCACCGAGCTCTCGCGGACGATCCACGGCGGCGAGCCGAACCACCCCCTCTACGAGCACTACCGCCGCTCGCTCCTCGAGGGACCCGGCTTCACGCTTCGCGGCGGCACCAACGAGGTGCTCCGCTCGGTGGTTGCAAGGAGTCTCAAGTGAGCGAGGTAAGGGAGGCGCTGGCCGCAAGCGCAGCCGACCTCTTTCGCCGGCACTGCCCCAGCGAGCTGATCGCCCAACCCTGGTCGGCCGAGCTCTGGCAGGTCGTCGAGAGGGCCGAGCTCACCGAGGGCGCTGGCACCGCCGAGCTGGCCGAGGTGATCCGGGTTGCGGCACAGTACGCGGCGCCGATCCCGCTCGCGGAGGACGCCTTGGCGCGGCGCCTGCTCGCCCGAGCCGAGGTCGCTGCTCCTGCCGGCCCGCTGACTGTCGCCGAGTTTTACGACGGGCGCGCCGACGGCGTTGCCTATGGTCGCTGCGCGGTCGGGATCGTGGCCGTCGGGCCCGATGGGGTCGCGCTCCTGGATCCCACCGAGTGCCGGGTCGTGGAGGGCAACAACCTTGCCGGCGAGCCCCGCGACACCGTGCTGCCGCCGCCCATCGAGTGGATCGGACCAGGCGCCGTCCTGCGCCGCTGGGGAGCGCTCCTGCGCGCGGTCCAGATCGCGGGAGCATTGGAGCGGGTCCTCCAGCTCACCGTCCAGTACGCCGGCGACCGGCACCAGTTCGGCCAGCCGCTGCGCCGGTTCCAGGCGATCGGCCACCAGCTCGCCGAGCTGGCGGCGGAGACGGCGGCGGCTCGCGCGGCGGCGGACGCCGCGGCCGAGGACCCGGAGATCTGGAAGAT
>JALZAP010000158.1 GCA_030948245.1 Candidatus Dormiibacterota bacterium
GCCCCGCCCGGTAGGCGTCGCCGGCTCCGGTCGGGTCGACCTCGCGGCGGGCGGCCGCGGGCGGGATCTCGACCCGGCCCGCCGCCGACTCGATCCGCGAGCCCTCCCGACCCAGGGTCGTGACGACCATCGCGGAGAGCTCCAGGAGCTGCTCGATCCCGCGGCCGGTCCTCTGCTGGATGAGCTCCAGCTCGTAGTCGTTTCCGATCAGGATCCAGGCGCCCCGGCAGCCCTCCTCGAGGGCCTCCTTCGACATGTGCGGCAGCTGATGGGCGGGGTCGTAGACAAACGGTATGCCGGCGTCGCGACACTCGGTCACCAGACGGGCCATGCCCGCCGGCCCGTTCGGCCCGACGATCACCGCCGCGGGCTGGACCGCGGTGTCGGCCAAGCCGACCTCGCCGGCGCGGTTCATCGCCCCACCGTAGTAGCCGGTGATCTGGTTGTCGTCGAGGTCGGTCGTCGTGAACCCGGTCGCCGTCGTCTCCCCGGCCAGCAATTTCAGGCCGTCGCAGTCGATGCCCAGCCCTTCCAGCCACTCGCGGTACTCGGCCGCGTCGGCGCCCGCGGTGGCGAGGATCGCGCTCGGCTGGCCCAGCAGCGCCAGCGTATAGGCGTAGTTGGCGGCGACTCCGCCCCGCCGTCGCTCGAAGTGGTCGACGAGGAAGCTCAGGTTCAGGATGTGGACCTGGTCGGGCATTATGTGGTCCCGAAACCGACCCTTGAAGGTCAGGATGTAGTCGAAGGCGACCGACCCAGTCCCCAACACGATTCCAGCAGGCACGAGGCTAGACAGTAGCCGAAGCGGGGTCGAGCCACTCAAGCCACTGCCCGTGGTGGTGCGCATTGGCCAGCCGGACCCGCTCGCCGGCGGGGTCCTGCAACTCCAGGTAAGGGCGTTCGCTGGGGTTCCACTCGAGCGCCAGGCGGTGAATCGGCCGCTCTTTGCCGGCGTCCGCCAGGAGGCCTTCCAGCCGCAGCACCTCAGCCGGTCCCAGCTGGTAGAGGGTGAAGCTGGAGTAGACGCACAGTGCAGCCTCCGGGGGCGCCGCGGCAACCGCCTCGGGCAGCCGGTCCAGGGCGTCGCCCCGCAGGACCAGGGGCGGGTCTTGGCGCGCGGAGTGCATCGCCGCCAGCAACAGCTCCGCCCGCCAGGGCTGGTCAGGCCAGACCAGCGCCCGCAGCCAGAGCGCCTGGTCGGCGTCGGTGACGTCGATCGGGTTGCGGTCGATGCCGATCCGCCAGGTGACCCTTGCCACCTCGAGCGGCGGCTTGAGGTCGCCGCGGAGCCGGCATTCGATCCGCACCTCGGCGCTCGGGTCGCCGACCTCGAGCGAGCCGTAGGAGTAGTGGTAGCGGTCGCCGATCAGGTTCAGGCCGGCGCTGGCTCCGATCTCGACCAGGGCGAGGGGGAGGCCCGACCGCTGGGCGACCACGGCAAACCCGCGTTGGAGGACCGAGCTGCGGGCGACCTCATTCGTCTGCACAGTCCGCTT
Source organism: Candidatus Dormiibacterota bacterium (assembly GCA_030948245.1). GTDB lineage: Bacteria > Chloroflexota > Dormibacteria > Dormibacterales > Dormibacteraceae > UBA6019. The sequence continues at coordinate 1,497 of JALZAP010000158.1, forward strand.
CCGCATCAGCTCGCTGATCGCGTCCGCGTTCGCCAGGCAGAAGTCCTTAAACGCCGGGTAGGGATCCTCACCGATGTCCCGCCCCCCATTCAGGCTCGGGTAGAGCCGGGCCAGGGGATGGCCGACGCCACGAAGCAGGAGATAGTGGACGGCACCAAAGAGGAGGTTCGGTGGTGGCTGGCCGGCGGGCGCCCGGGCCGCCAGCTCGAGAACCTCGGGGTCGGCCAGGATCCCCTCGCAGACCTGGGCGTAGAAGCTCGATCCGGCTCGACGGAAGTCCTCGAAAGAGGCGGTCGCCGCGACCACCGGCTGGACCCGCGTCAGCAGCCGGAGGGCGTAGTCGCCGAACACGTCGATGTGCGCGACCCGGCGGCGCTTCTCGGGCTGGATCGCCTGGACCGGCACGCCGTTGGCGGCCGACCACTCCTCCAGCACCGGGCGCAGCCCGATGACGTGCAGAAAGGGCTTGGTCATCGTGAACCCGCGCGCCGAGCGAGTGCCGTGGTAGTGGTCGAAGTTGCGGTGGACGGCGACCCCGCCGGCCTCGGCCCAGGCGATCGCCTCGCGCACCTGGCGGCGTTCGAAGTACCGCTCGGAGGGCGCCTTCACATCAACGCCAAATGCTCGCAGAATTGAGGGCCACCTCCTGGGGGCCCCCGATCTGCGAACCTGCTCGGTGACCGATGTCCCAGGCAGCCGTCCGCGTCATCCCTGGGCATACCGCCGACACCCTCCGCTGGGTCCTGCCCGACCTGGCCACCCGCCTGGTGCCCTTCGGGGTCGCCGTCGCCGTCGTCGCGCTCGTCTGGCACCCGGCCTGGCTGGGTCTCACCCTCGGCGACGTCCGCGTCCAGGTCGGCTTCGGGGTCCTCGCCTTCCCGATCATGTTCGGCCTCGCCGCACTAATTCAGCTGCCGCTGAGCCGCCGCCGCGGCGCGCTCAAGGTGCCAGACGTCCCGGACGCCCTTCTCCAGGGGGGCTACTACGTGCTCAACGGCCCGCTCGAGGAGGGCTTGTTCCGGGGCATCGTGCAGGGTGGCGTCGGTGCCCTGCTGGGAGCGCCGGCCGGCTTCCTGGTCGGAACCCTGAGCTACGTTCTCTACCACCGGCTGGGCGGCTGGCAGTGGCTCGACGTCGCGGCGACCGCGCTGGCCGGGATCCCACTCGGCCTCGCCTTCTGGCTGCTGCCCGGGCCGCACTCGCTGCTCGGCGTGTCGATCGCCCACATCGGCGCCACTTGCGGCTTCCTCGGGCCGGGTCCCTTCCTGCTCCGCAGGCTGCGCCTGCTTTGAACGAGATGCGCGCCTGGCCGTGGCGCGTGCTCATCCTTGCCGCCGCCGTCGGCGTGCTGGTCGACTTCGACGGGACCGTGCTTTACCTGGCCCTTCCCGCGATCGCGGCCGACTTCCACGCCCCGGTGGCGCAACTGACCCAGGCTGCGTCGGTGCTCGCCCTGGGAAGCATCCTGGCCCTGCCCCTGGGTGCCCTCGCTGATCGCCGCGGGCGCCGCTTCACACTCGTGCTGGTCACGACCGGGTTCGCGATCGGCAACCTCGTTTCCGGTCTGGCGCCGTCGCTGCTCTTGCTGGCCGTCGCGCGCCTCTTCGCGGTCTGCTTCGCCTCGGCAGCACTCGGGCTGGCCTTGACGATCGTGATCGAGGCGTCGCCCGCGCGGCAGCGCAGCCTGCTGGTGACCGCCGTCTCCTTCGGCGCCGGTGGCGGTGCCGGGGTCACCGCCATCCTCTATCCGCTCCTCTACCCGCACTGGCGCTACCTCTACCTGCTCGGGGGTCTCGGGATCCTGCTTGCCGGCGTCCTCTGGCGGTGGCTGCCGGAGAGCCAGGTTTGGCGGGACGCCGGCCACGGTGACAACCCGGCCGGCGTGCTCCTCCGCCCAGAGTGGCGGGGGAGGCTGGCATTGATCGGGCTGAGCGGCTTCCTGAGCTTCATTGCCTTCCAGCCGGGCGGCTTCTTCGGCGCCTTGTTCGCCACCAGCGAGCTGCACTTCTCGCCCACGCTGGTGAGCGCGGTCCTCTTCACGTCGGCGCCGCTCGCCATTCCCGGCTACCTGCTTGGCGGCTGGCTCTCGGACCGGAAGGGCCGGCGGGTGCCGGGCACCGTCCTGTGGGCCCTCGCCGCCGTTTTCGCCGCCATCACCTACGCCGGCCGGCCGACCGCATTCTGGATCGGCAACGCCACCTGGACCTTCATGGACGGAGCGGCCAGCCCGATCACCGGCGCCTGGTTCGGCGAGCTGTTCCCAACCCGGGCTCGCGCCACCGCCCAGGCGGTTGGAACGGTCGCGGCGGCGCTTGGCGGGATCGTGGGCCTGCAGTTGGTCGGGCAGTTCGCACCGTCCTTCGGCCTCGGACCCACGATTGTGGTCCTCTCCGCGGCGGCCTTCATCGGGGCTCTCGTGCTGCTCGCCCTCCCTGAAACCGGCGGCAAAGCATTGCCGGATTAGCGGCAGGACGCTGTGGATCTGCTAAGTTAATCGAGCACTCTAGGCACCGCGTTCGCATGCGGGCCTTCGGAACTCAACTTGATCCTCTCCCCTTTCCTCCTCATCACACCATTGGTGCCAGCCGAATGAGCACGCCCAACCCCGGCGACGTCCTCCCGCTCTGGGATCCGGATATCCCCGGCGAGGTTGTATCGACCGGGCGGCTCGGCATTCGCATCCGCCCCAACAGCCCGGCGGCGGCGAAGATCGCCCTCGTCCCCGGCGGTCCCCGCGCCATCCTCGACGTGCTCGAGGAGAAGAAGATGATCGAGATCGGGTACACGATCACCAAGCCGGACAAGCCGCTCGAATGCATCGGCCTCTTCAACACCACCCTCCTGACCGGCCGGCTCGGCCGCACTCCGAAGGGCCTCGCCTTCGAGATGACCGACTTCCAGGAGCTGGAGTCGCCCGACTACCCGATCGAGAAGTCTCGCGTGCACCTGAAGTACCAGGAGCTGCAGCTGGTCGAGGAGTGGGACGGTGACCTCGAGGGGTTCACCGCCATCGACCTCCGCGAGAAGGCGAAGCAGGAACCGATCCTCGATTCGACGATGCGCTTCGTCGAGCACCTGCGCGACTTCCGGGAGGACCTCGCCGAAGCCGCCGTGCGGCGCTATGAGGCAACCGAGCAATGGGTCGAATGCCCCCGCTGCGAGGAGATCGTGCCGACCTCCAACGGAATGCACTGCCCCAGCTGCGGCGAGGACATGCGCGGCGGCGAGTTCGTCCGCGCGATCCTCCACCTGGTCGGCGACCAGGACGCCCGCGTCTATCGCGGCATCGACTCCCTGACCGTCCGCTCCGCCGGCTTCCCCGAGTACCGCGGGATGTCGCTCGACAAGATCGCCGGCTTCGACCTCTGGGTCTCCTTCCGCCGCTACGACCCGCTGCCCGACGAAGGCGTCGTGCTTCCGACGGCGAGCGTCGAGATGTTCGAGGCTCAGCGGTCGGTGATCCGCC
>JALZAP010000159.1 GCA_030948245.1 Candidatus Dormiibacterota bacterium
CTCGAGAACATCGACGACTCGGTTCGCGTCCACGATCTTCAGTTCGCCGAGGGAGTGACGCTGCTGACCGGTGGCGACGAGATGATCGTGAAGGTCCAGGCCCATCGCGTGGCTGAGGAGCCCGTCGAGGCCGAGGCCGTCGAAGGCGAGGCCGCCGAGGAGCCGGAAGAGGGCGAAGAGGCGGCCGCCGAGACCGAGGAAGCGCCCGAATCCTAGCCCGGCTTCATATCTTCGGGGTCACCGGCTGGCCGGGAACCGGCCTCGACATCCTGGTCGCCGCGCTCGTCATCCTCGCCGTCTGGTTCGTGGCGCGCTACCTCCGCGGCCGCGTCCAGGGCGAGCTGTCAAAGCGCCGCATCCAGCCGGAGGTCGTGCAGCTCGTCTCCAAGGTCACTTTCCGGACCGTCATCGTCATTGGCGTCGTCGTGGTTGCCCTGATCTACCTGGGCGGCACCCAGCTGGGTGCGAGCGGCGTGCTGGTCGCGACGATCCTGGCCGCGATGGGCGTCCAGGACATCCTCCGCAACTATGTGTCGGGCGTCTACCTCCTGACCGAGCGTCGATTCAACGTGGGCGACGAGATCGAGTTCAGCGGCCATCGGGGAACCATCACCGAGATCCGGTTCCGGGTCACCTACCTCCGGGGCGAGAACGGCGAGCTGATAATCGCGCCCAACGCTGACCTCTTCAACAGCACGGTGGTCGTGATCGGTAACCGAACGCTCGAGACGGTGCCGGCTGCTAGTCGAAAGCGCCGAGCATGATCCGGGAGTAGGCCTGGAACTCAAGGCCGCCGAGGTCGGTCTCCTCCTGGAGCAGGTCCAGGATCGCCCGTCCCGCGAGGTCGCGGTGAACCCCGGCGCTGTACTGGGATGCCAGCGAGCGCAGGCGATACGTGTGATCGGGCGCCCCCGCGCCATCGGCGAGGTGGTCGGGGCGTACGCCATCGAACTCGACGTATTTCGACCAGAGCTCGGTCTCCTTCTTGCCGCTCTCGGCGGAGTCGGAGAGGTGGAGGCAGTTGACGCCGCCGTAGATCCCGTAGCGCTCCCTGAGGGATCCCGGCCGGGCCTTCTGGATCTGGGTCTCGCCCAGCTCGTGGCGGATACGCTCGAGGTCGTCGGGATCGGCCTCCAGCTGCCCGACGACGACCGGGAGGGCGCTCATGAAGTCGACCAACCAGGGAAAGAACGGCCTGCCCTCGAGGAAGTCGTAGTGCTGCTCGATCAGCGCGCGCGGGGCGTGGAACCAGCGCAGACCGGTTAGGTTCAGGTCGTCCCGGGCTTGGAGCCACTTCCAGATGCCCGCACGGACGGCGCGGCGGTAGGCGCTGTCGGGTTTGAAGATGAGCAGCGCGGGCGTCATTCGGCCTCAAGACTATCGGGACGCACGTCGCGCTCGCCCGGGCGGTAGAACTTGCGATCCTTGATCGCGTCGGGCAGGTATTGCTGGTCGACCAAGCCTCCCGCGAAGTCGTGCGGGTAGCGGTAGTTGCGACCGTGGCCCATCGACTTCGCCAACCGGGTGGGCGCGTTCCGGAGGTGGGCCGGGACGGGCAGGTTGCCGGTCTGCCGGATCGTGTCGACGGCCGCGCCGTACGCCTTCATGGCGGTGTTCGACTTCGGTGCACGGGCGAGGTAGACCGCCGCTTCGCTGAGCGGCAGCGTCGCCTCGGGTAGGCCGACGAAATGGGCCGCCTGCTGTGCCGCGACAGCGACGCTCAGCGCCTGCGGGTCGGCCAGGCCGACATCCTCCGCCGCCGAGATGACCAGTCGGCGGGCCACGAACATCAGGTCCTCGCCGGCCTCGATCATCCGCGCCATCCAATAGACCGCGGCGTCGGGATCGCTGCCCCGGATGCTCTTGATCAGGGCGGAGACGATGTCGTAGTGCTGGTCGCCCGACTTGTCGTAGAGCAGGTGCTTCGCCTGGAGCGCCTGCTCGACCTGGGCCAGCGCGATCGGGGTCCCGGCAGCCAGGTTGGCCGCCGTCTCGAGCCCGTTGAGGGCAATCCGGGCGTCGCCGCGGGCGCCGTTGACGAGCGCTTCCACCGCTTCCGGCTCGATCTCGACGCCGAGCTCGCCGATCCCTCGATCGACGATCTGATGGAGGTCGCCGTCGCCGAGCGCCTCCAGCCGGAAGACGCGCGTACGCGAGAGGAGCGGGGAGATGACCTCGAAGGATGGGTTCTCGGTGGTTGCGCCGATCAGCGTCACGGTCCCGTCCTCGACGTGGGGCAGCACGGCGTCCTGCTGCGCCTTGTTCCAGCGGTGCAGCTCGTCGATGAAGAGCACCGTGCGATGGCCCAGCTTGCGTGCTTGGCGCGCCTCCGCGATGACGCGCCGGATGTCGGCCACGCCCGAGGTCACCGCGCTGAGGGAAACCTGGCGCGCGCCGGCGGCGGCGCTCATCAGGTGGGCGAGCGTGGTCTTGCCACTTCCCGGCGGGCCCCAGAGGACCAGGCTCGGCAGGCCACCTGACTCGGCGAGCCCGCGGAGGACGGCGACGGACTTGCCGTGACCGACCAGCTGATCGAAGGAACGAGGGCGCAGGCGCGCCGCCAAGGGCAGGCCTAACTCGTCCGCGGGATCTTGGCCGGCGCCTCCGAAGAGATCGGTCTGTTCAGTCACCCGCCAAGGGTAGGTGCTTTAATTGCGCCCTCATGATTCAAACCGGTACCCGCTGCGCCGCCTGCGGCGCTTTGATGGCGGCTGACGCCAACTATTGCTCGAACTGCGCGACCGGCCGCGAGGACCCCAACACGCGCGCACTTTTCGTTGTCGACGGCACCACCGGTCTTTTCAACAGCGCGTTCACCAGCGCGATGGTCGACCACGAGACGAGCCGTGCGATTCGCTACAAGCGGCCACTCACGATCCTGGTCGCGCTGATCGACCACTCCGAGTTCATCGCCAACGACCTCGGTCCCGCCAACAGCGCCGCGCTGCTCCGCGAGCTGGCCGATGTGTTGGCCGGCGCGGTGCGCGACATCGACACCGTCGGCTACCTCGGCGACCGCTACTGCATCCTCTTGCCGGAGACCGACCAGAACGGCGCCATGGTCGCGGCCGACAAGATCATGCACGCGGTCGCGGCGCACCAGTACACGTCCGGGCACGGCCAGTGGGAGCGGCTCACGATCTCACTCGGCTCGGCCAGCGTCAACGCCGACCGGATGGGCCGCCAGGACCTCATCGAGCTGGCAACCACGGCACTTCTCGAAGGCCGCTCCGACGGCTCCAACCGCGTGCATCTGTACCACCAGGTCAGCTAGCGGCCCGGACGATCGGCGTCGTCTTCGACAATAGATGGCGGTGACGACCGTCCACCTGATCCGCCACTCGGACGTGGAGAACCCGCAGAGCGTCCTCTACGGCCACCTCGACGGCTTCCCGCTCAGCGACCTCGGCCGCCGCCGCGCGGAGGCGCTGGCCGGCCGCCTGGCGGACAGCGGGATCGGCCGCATCATCTCCAGCCCCCTCGAGCGCGCCCAGGAGACCGCCCGCATCCTTGCCTCCCGGCTTCCCGAGCCGGTCGAGATCGAGACCGACCCGGAGCTGCGCGAGTCCGAGTTCAGCCGCTACCTGCAGGGTGTCCGCCTCTGGATGGTCCCGCTGCTCCGCCCGCGCTGGTACCTGCACAAGATGCGCCGGGGCATGGTGCCCGGCGACGAGGCGATCGTCGACCTCGGTGGCCGGGTCCTCGAAGTCGCCCGCCGCGCCGTCCGCGAGACGCCCGACAGGACGATCGCCCTGGTCAGCCACGCCGATCCGCTCCAGGCTGCCTGGATCCTGCTCGACGGCCGGCCCCACAACGAGGTCGAGATGTACCGCCGCGCGGTCGACCGGGCGGGCGTCCTCAAGGTCGAGTTCGAAAACGGCGAGCCGGCCGCCTGGGAGTACCAGCCACCACCCAAAGTCGATCCGGTCAGGAAGGCTTCCTAATCGGCCTGGCCGCGGCGCCGACGAGACCGGCGACCAACGCTGCGGCACCGAGGCCCACCGCCAGGTCGGGGGAAGGGTGCGAATCGCAGAGCGCTCGGGCCGCCGGAACGATGCCGGTGATTCCCGAACTGGGTACCGGCAGGGAGAGCAGCCGCCCGTACCAATCGGCGGCGGCGCCGCAGCCGCTGAGCGACCGCTCCGGGTAATCGATCCAGCTCGGCTCCGCGTGGCCGAAGTCGAAGGCGTCCTCGAATGGATTGGCGGCCGAGTCGCGGCTTGTCATCGGCCGGAGACCGAAGGTCTGCTCGATGAGGGCCAGGGTCGAGCAATGCTCGTAGACGGTCGAGCTGACGTGGCCCGGCTTTGCAAAGGGCGAGACCAGCATCGCCGGCACGCGGAAGCCGAGGCCGAGCTCGTGGACGCGCGGCGGCTTCAAATGGTCATAGAAGCCGCCGTTCTCGTCGTAGCTGAGCACCAGCGCACTGGCCTTCCAGTGCGGCGACGCGGCGAGGCTGTTGACGCAGAGCGCGACGAACCGTTCACCCCAGCCGATGTCGTCAGGTCCGTGCTCGCTGAGCGGGTCCTCGGTGGCGATCCAGCTCACGGGAGGCAAGCGGCCTGCGGCCGCGTCATCGAGGAACTCCGCGAAGGGTCGCGCGGCGCGCGGGTCGTCGCGCCGGCTGGCGAAGTAGCGGAACGGGTTGTAGCCGGCATCGGCGGTGTTCGCCTGGTAGCAGCGCCAGTCGACGCGCGCTTCGTCAAGCCGGTCGGCGATGTTGACGATCGGCAGCGTCGCCGTGGGCAACGTCTCGTTGTCGCGGACCGATCCGGCCGCCGCCGCCACGCTGACGGTCCGGTTGATGGCGGTCCCGCCAAGCGCTGAGCAGAAGTAGTGGTCGCAAAGCGTGAAGCGCCGGGCGAGCGCCCAGTAGTAGGGCAGGTCCTGGCCCGTGTAGTAGGTGAGCGCCGGGGCGCCTCCGGTCGCCTCGAAGCCGCTC
>JALZAP010000160.1:0-300 GCA_030948245.1 Candidatus Dormiibacterota bacterium
GCCGGGGCTCGGGCGCGATTATCACCCTGGTCGGCCCGCCCGGCGTCGGCAAGACCTCGCTCGGCGAGTCGGTCGCCCGCGCGCTCGGCCGCAAGTTCGCCCGGGTGTCGCTCGGCGGCATCCACGACGAGGCTGAGATCCGGGGCCACCGCCGCACCTACATCGGCGCCCTGCCCGGCCGCATCGTCCGCGCCCTCAAAGAGGCAGGCACCAAGAACCCGGTGATAATGCTCGACGAGATCGACAAGGTCGGCGCCGACTGGCGTGGCGACCCTTCCTCAGCGCTGCTCGAGGTTCTCG
>JALZAP010000160.1:310-4942 GCA_030948245.1 Candidatus Dormiibacterota bacterium
AACCACACCTTCCGGGACCACTACCTGGAGGTCGACCTCGACCTCTCGGAAGTGCTGTTCATCCCGACGGCCAACGTGGCCGACACGATCCCCGGCCCGCTCCTGGACCGGATGGAGCTGGTGCGCCTGGACGGCTACACGGAGCAGGAGAAGCTCGCCATCGGGCGTTCCCACCTGCTGCCCCGGCAGCTCGAGCGCAACGGGCTCGACGCGGCGGAGGTCGAGGTGACCAACGCGGCGCTCGACCTGATCATCTCCGACTACACGCGCGAGGCGGGCGTCCGCAACCTGGAGCGGGAGATAGGCAAGGTGCTCCGCAAGGTGACCACCAAGCTGGACGCCAACAAGGCGGATAAGCCGCTCGAGGTCGACAGCGGGGACATCAAGGAATATCTCGGCAGGCCGAAGTTCCAGAACGAGGTCGCTGAGCGCACCTCGGTCCCCGGCGTGGCGACCGGTCTGGCAGTCACCGGCACCGGCGGCGACGTCCTCTTCATCGAGGCGAGCGCGATCGACGGCGAAGCCGGCGCGCTGACGCTGACCGGCCAGCTTGGCGACGTGATGAAGGAATCTGCCCAGATCGCAGTCAGCTACGTGCGCTCGCGGCGCGACCTGCTGGGCGTCGACAAGGAGCTGTCCGAGAAGCGGATCCACGTCCACGTACCGGCTGGAGCGATCCCCAAGGACGGGCCCTCGGCGGGCGTCGCCATGGTCACCGCGATCACCAGCCTGCTGACCGGCCGGCCGGTCCGCAACACGGTCGGCATGACGGGCGAGGTCACGCTCCAGGGCAAGGTGCTGCCGATCGGCGGCGTCAAGCAGAAGGTCCTGGCCGCGCACCGCGCCGGTTTGAAGGAAGTGATCCTTCCCAAGCGCAACGAGGCGGACCTCGACGACCTTCCCGAATCGGTCCGGAGCGAGATGCTCTTCCACCTCGCCAGCGACGTCAAAGAGGTGCTCGAAATAGCGCTCGAGCCGCGCATCGCGGTCGCCGAAGAGCCACTCTCGGTCGTCTCCTAGTGGACACTAGGAATAGAAGGCACCCCGGGCGGGTATAGTTCCGACAGCGCCCGCTCGGGGTCCTTCCCACTCCGTCACAGAAACGAGAGTCCTGAGAACGACGAGGCAATAAATCCAGAACAAGGGGAGGAACTAGGAGTACTCCCCGTTGACTAGCTTTGCCGAGCTGGGCCTTGAGCCCCGCATTCTCGACGCGCTGACGCGCACCAACATCGAAACGCCCGTCCTCGTCCAGGCCGAGGCGATCCCACCCCTCCTCGACGGCGACGACGTCGTTATCGAAGCACCCACCGGATCGGGCAAGACCCTCGCCTTCCTGATCCCGGCCGCTCAGGGCCTCCTGACCTCCACCGGCCAGGGCCCCCGAGTGCTCGTCGTGACGCCCACCCGCGAGCTCGCGGTCCAGATCGACGCGGTCTGGAAGGGCCTCGAAACCGGGCTCCGTTCGGCGCTCCTCTACGGCGGCGTCGGCTACGCCACCCAAAGCAACGACCTCAAGAAGGGTCCCGACATCATCATCGGCACCCCGGGCCGGATCCTCGACATGGTCGGCAAGCGCCTGGTGACGCTGAGCCGGGTCGAGTACCTGGTCCTCGACGAAGCCGACGAGATGCTCGATGCCGGCTTCGCGCCGGACGTCGAGAAGATTATGGGCATGACCTACCAGCCGCAGACCGTGCTCGCCTCGGCGACGATGCCGGAATGGGTCAGCCGGATGATCCAGAAGCATCTCCAGCAGCCGATCCGGATCAAGGTCATGGGCGAGGCGATAGCGCTCCTCGAGCACGGCCTGCTCCGGGTGGACCGCGGCGACAAGCTCCAGGTCCTCAACCGCCTGCTCCGCCGCCACAAGGGTTCGGCGATCGTCTTCGGCCGCACCAAGCACGGCGTCAAGAAGCTCAACCGCGACCTGAAGGCGCTCGGCCACGACAGCGTCGAGCTGCAGGGCAACCTCTCCCAGGGCGCCCGCGACAAGACGATGGAGTCGTTCCGTGACCAGAAAGCCGACATCCTGGTGGCGACCAACGTGGCCGCCCGGGGCCTCGACATCAGCCACGTCGGCCTGGTCATCAACTTTGAGCTCCCCGACACGGCGCAGTGGATGACCCACCGGATCGGCCGGACCGCACGCATGGGCAACGAGGGCCGAGCCCTGACCATGGTGACCCCGGAGGACATGCCGAACTGGAGCAAGCTCCGCCGGCAGGGCGCACCGGAGCTACCCGAGCTCGATTCCGAGCACCTGCTCAGCGAGGGCGGCTGGCGCTACGTCGCACGCAACGGCGGGCACCCGGCGGGCGCCGAGCGACCCGCATCGGCGGCGGCCGTGGCAGCGGTGACCGCACCCCGCCGGAGGCGCCGTTCGCGGGGCCGTGGCCGGCCTTCCGCCGCTTAGGTGGCCGGAACGGGCTAAAACTGCCATCACTGGTGGTAGGATTCCCCGCGCCGTGAGGCAGTCCAAGGTCTTTTGATGGCTCAAACGACGCGCGAAGGCCATCTCATCACGCAGGAGCTGGAGGCCCTTTCGGTAGGCCCCTCCGAGGTCACCGTCCACCTGCTCGGCGGCCAGGTGATCGAAGGTCATTCCGACGTCGCCGCGATCACGCGCCGCGGCTTTCCGATCCAGACCGGCGGGCCCGGCACCCCGGACACCTGGGTGCCCCTTGCCAACCTCAAGTACATCATCCTCGGCGGCGGCTTCGAGCCCGACCCCGGGGAGTCGGAGACGGAGCGCAAGGCGCTCCTCAGCTTCCGCGACGGCGACACCATCCAGGCCTACCTGGCCGGGATGCCGGGCTCGACCCAGGAGGGCTTCCCGGTCCGGATGCGGGTGCCCGACACCGAGTTCGTGTCACCGGTCCTCTGCTGCTCGCAATCCCTCCTCGAGGTCAGATTCGTCGACCGCTGGGGTGTGGGCCTCACGCAGTGGACGGCGGCTCCAAAGCGGCGCCGGACCGACCGCACGCCAATCCTCGGCGGCGGCGCCAAGGACGACCGCCAGGGCGGCTCCCGCGTCACCCAGCTGGCCGCCCACTACCGCGACCGGCTGTCGCTGATCCGCGACTCCGACCTCTCCAGCGGTGACCAGGAGTCGTTCACCCGCTCGGTCCGCCTCCACATCGACAACATGCTCGACGACGACCAGCTCACGCTCACGATGTCGGAGCGCACCGAGCTGATCGACCAGATCCTCCTCCAGGCCGTCGGCTACGGACCGCTCGACCACCTCCTCCACGACCCCGCCGTCTCCGAGATCATGGTCAACGGGGCCGACGACGTCTACGTCGAGCGCGACGGCATGCTGATGAAGGCCGAGGCCCGCTTCCAGGACGAGGGCCAGCTGCTGGAGACGATCCGCCGCATGATCGCGGTCACCGGGCGCCACATCGACGAGCTGAGTCCGATGGTCGACGCCCGCCTCCCCGACGGCAGCCGCGTCAACGCGATCATCCGGCCCGCCGCGCTGCGCGGGCCCTCGCTGACGATCCGCAAGTTCCGCGACTTCGTGATGGACATCGACGACCTCCTCCGAGAGGGGTCGCTCAGCCCAGCGATGGCCGACTTCCTGCGGGCCTGCGTGCTGGGCCGGATGAACATCCTCGTCTCCGGCGGCACCGGCTCCGGCAAGACCACGTCGCTGAACGTGATGGCGTCCTACATCCCCGAGAACCAGCGGGTGGTGACGATCGAGGACGCGGCCGAGCTGCAGATCCAGCATCCCCACGTCGTCTCCCTCGAGCACCGCCCGCCCAACGTCGAGGGCAAGGGCGAGCTGACGATCCGCCAGCTGGTCCGCAACTCGCTCCGGATGCGGCCCGACCGGATCCTCGTCGGTGAGGTCCGCGGCGGTGAGGCGCTGGACATGCTCCAGGCCATGAACACCGGTCACGACGGCTCCATGTCAACGATCCACTCCAACTCCGCCCGGGACGCCCTCAGCCGTCTCGAGACGATGGTGATGATGGCCTCCATCGACCTGCCCTACGAGGCGGTCCGGGCGCAGATCGGGTCGGCCGTGAACCTGCTCGTCCACCAGGCCCGAATGCCTGATGGCCGCCGCAAGATCGTCCAGGTCGCCGAGGTGCTCGGCTACAACGCCGACGGCCCGGTGCTCCGCGACATCTACGTCCTCGGCATGGGTGCCGACCTTCACCTCGAGTTCAACGCCACCGGCTACGTGCCGAAGCTGCTCGACAAGGCCGCCTTCTACGGCGTCCAGGTCCCCGACCGCCTCTTCGACCCCGAGTTCGCCCGCTACATACCCGCCGGTGCGGACAGCATGATGCCGGTGATCAAGGACCCCATCCTGGAGGCCGACGCCCGGCGCCGGACGGGGAGTGGCGAGATCATCCGGGAGGTCGTCGTGGTCCCCTTCAGCTCGAACCAGACCACCTACGCCACCCACGCCGAGCAGGCGGAGGATGAACGGGAGGCGCGACGAGACGCGAACTCACGTCCGGTCGACCCGATGGAGATGGCCCGGATGGCGCAGACGACGCACTCCATGATGCCCACCTCGGCCGGCTTGAGCGAAGACGTCCGGGACCTGATCTCGGCAGCCCGGCAGGCCGTCGGCGGGCCCGACCGGGCGACGGCGCCGCCGCCCGGTGG
>JALZAP010000161.1 GCA_030948245.1 Candidatus Dormiibacterota bacterium
GTGCTGGGTGGTCGTCACCGGCGTCCACGTAGCGCCCGGCGGCGTTCGCCTGCCAGACCTCGACCAGGGTGTGGCGGACGGGACTGCCGTCACCGTCGAGCACGCGGCCGCTGACGATGATCCGCTCGCCCAGCGGCTCACCACCGTGCTGGCGGGTGAGGTCGGCGTCGCCGGGCGCGACCGGGACCCGACCGAAAACTGGCCCCGGGGCGGTGTGGAACCACTCCTCGGGCAGCCTGACCAGCGGCTGCGCCGGCGCCCGGAGCACAGTCGACCGGTAGTCCGGATGGAGGTAGGGAGGCTCCAGCTCCGCTGCCATTTCCGATTCGGGACTTTACGCGCGCCCGGCGGCCTGGCGTCCCTGGCGCGCTACCGCGTCGATCGTCACCGCCGCGAGCAGCACCGCGCCCGTGACCATGAACTTGATCGCCGAGGAGTAGGCGAGCAGGTCCATGCCGTTGGAGATCGAGCCGATGACCAGCGCACCGGTCATCGCCGCCCAGACCGAACCGCGGCCACCGAACAAGCTCGTGCCCCCGATCACGGCGGCGGCGATCGCGTTGAGGAGGACGTCGCCGCTCCCCGACGACTGGTTGACCGCGAGGAGTCGCGAGGCGGCCATAATGCCACCGGAGGCGGCCATCACGCCGCCCAGGGTGAAGACGGCGACCCGGATCGTGTTGACGGAGATGCCGGCCCGGCGGGCGGCCTCGGCGTTGCCGCCGACGGCGTAGATGTAGCGCCCGAACCTGGTCCTCGTCGTCACATAGTGGAAGAAGACCACGAAGCCGAGAAGGATCAAAAACGCTTCCGGGACACCGCGGTCGGAGTTGAGGACGAAGGCCGAGACGAGCACCAGTGCCGCGATCAGGCCGAGCCGGATGAGGGCCCCCGGCAGGGGTGGGAGGTCGAGGCCGGCCGCGGCGCGCCGCCGGCGCACGAGGAAGGTATCGAGAGCGACGACTGCGAGCGCGACGACGGCCAGGGCCCAGCCGGCCTGGATCGAGAGGAAGTTGAGCGTCAGGTTGTCGATGGTCGGGTCGAGCACGTTCAGCGTGCCGGTCTCGCCGAGGACCAGGAGCTGGACGCCCACCCAGCCGACCAAGCCCGCAAGGGTCACCACGAAGCTTGGGATCCGGAAGCGGGCGAACCAGGCGCCCTGGAGGGCGCCGATGGCGGCCCCAGTGGCGACGGCGGCCCCGATGGCCAGAGGAGCCGGCACGTGGTTCTTGATGTTGAGGACCGCCATCACGCTGGCCGCGAGCCCACTGACGGATCCGGCCGAGAGATCGATCTCGCCCAGCAGCAGGACGAGGACGATGCCGACCGCGATGGTGCCCATGCTCGTGATCTGGAGGATCAGGTTGGTCAGGTTGCGCGGCGAGAGGAAGTTGGGGTTGAGGTACTGGAAGACCGCCCAGATCAGGATCAGCGCGAGGATGACCGGGAGGGAGCCCACGTCGCCCTGGGTGACCCGCTCGCGAAGCCCTCGCCGCCAGGCGGTGAAGGACCCGGGCGCCGGAGCGGTGACGTCGTCCGCGGTGGCGCTCACTTTGGCTCCTCGGGCGGCGTCTTGAGGATCTCGATGGTGGCGCCCGTGATGGCGGAGACGACCTGTTCGCGGGTTGCTTCAGCGACCTTGAAGTCACCGATCCGCTTGCCGAGTCGCATCACCACGATCCGATCGCAGACCTCGAACACATCGGCCAGGTTGTGGCTGATTACCACCACGCCCAGGCCCTGCTCTTTCAGCCGGCGGATCAGCGCCAGGACCTGCTTGGTCTGGGCGACGCCGAGCGCTGCCGTCGGCTCGTCGAGGAGCACGACCTTGGCAGCCCACATCACGGAGCGGGAGACGGCAACCGATTGGCGCTGGCCGCCGGAGAGCATCGCGATCGGGGTCCGGATGTGGGGCAGCTTGACGGAGAGGCTCTTGAGGACCTCGACGGCACGCCGCTCCATGTCCTCCTCCTTCAGGACCGGGGGCACCGGCGACTCCTCCTCCCGGCCCAGGAACAGGTTGGCTACGACGTCGAGGTTGTCGCAGAGGGCCAG
Source organism: Candidatus Dormiibacterota bacterium (assembly GCA_030948245.1). Lineage (GTDB taxonomy): Bacteria > Chloroflexota > Dormibacteria > Dormibacterales > Dormibacteraceae > UBA6019. The sequence goes on from JALZAP010000161.1 coordinate 2,056, forward strand.
ATCCTGGTAGACGGTGGCGATGCCGAGCTTGGCGACGTCGCGCGGCCCGGTGATGACGACCGGCTTGCCGTCGAAGACGACCTCACCGGTGTCCGGGTGGTTGATGCCGGCGATCACCTTGATCAGCGTCGACTTACCGGCGCCGTTGTCTCCGACCAGGGCGACCACCTCGCCCGGGAAGACCTCGAAGTCGACGCTGTCAAGGGCCTGCACGGCCCCGAAGCGCTTTGAGATGTTCTTCAGCTCGAGGATGGGGGTCCGCTGCGCGACTGCCAAGGCCTGTCTCCCGCTGACGTGGGTGGAATCGCCCCCGGCGGGCGGCCGCTGCCGCCCGCCGGTTGGCGAAGTTAGCTGAACTCTAAGTTAAGAGATTCCCGCCGCGGTGCAGGCGGTTGCGAAATCCGCGGTGCAGATGTCGGTCTTGCTCCAGAACCCGTCGGCGATGACGGTGTCCTTGATATTGGACTTGGTCACCGGGACCGGTGCCAGGAGGACGGACGGCACGTCGATCGAGCCGTTGTTGGTCTTGCCGTTGACGGTCGTGCTGTCCGGGGTCTTGCCCTGGGAGAGCGTGAAGGCGAGCTGCGCCGCGGCTTCGGCCTCGGCCTTGATGGCCTTGTAGACCGTCATGTACTGGGTGCCGGCGACGATCCGCTGGATCGCCGCGAGCTCCGCGTCCTGCCCGGTGACCGGGGGAAGCGGTGTGACGCCGGCGGCCTTCATCGCGGCGATGGCGCCGCCGCCGGTTCCGTCGTTGGCGGCGAGCACGCCGTCGACCTTGTTGCCGAGCGCGGTCAGGGCCTGCTGCATCTCGGTCTGAGCCTTGTCGGGGCTCCAGTCCGGCGTGTCGTATTCCTTGCTGACGGTTACCTTGCCGTCGAGAACGCTGTGGGCGCCCTGCTTGAACAGCTTGGCGTTGTTGTCGGTCGGCGAGCCGTTGATGAAGACGACGCTGGCGTTGGCCTTGCCGTTAAGGGCCGTGAGGAGCGCAGTGCCCTGCAGCTGGCCGACCTTGGCGTTGTCGAAGGACACGTAGTAGCCGACAGCGTCGGTGCCGGTGATGAGCCGGTCGTAGGAGATCACGGGGACCTTAGCCGCCTTTGCCTTGACCGCGATGCCCGCCGCAGCGGCGCCGTCGACCGCGTCGAGGACGAGCACCTTGACCCCGTTGGTGAGCATGGCCTCAGCCTGCGATTGCTGCTGGGTCGCGTCCTGGTTGGCGTTCTGGTAGGTGATCGAACAGTTGGGGCAAAGCGACGTCAGCTTGGCCGTGAAGAGCGGCTTGTCCTTGCTCTCGTAACGGGCCGTCTTCGTCTCCGGCAGGAGCAGGCCGATCTTTGCCGCGGTGGTGCCACCGCCGCTTGAACTGGGGGTGCTGGATCCGCCGCAGGCAAGGGTCAGGAGGGCCCCCGCCAGCAGGATTGTCACGATCCGATAGCGTCTCAAATTCGCCTTCCTCCGATTTTCAGTGGGCAGGGCGCCGGTCCGACAGAAATATATTCCGGCCGTCACGCGGACTCCCCCTGCATCGAAGCCCGCAGCCGATCCCCGAAGACCAGGGATTCCTCACGCAGTACGAGGGCAAGGGCGCCGAGCACGCCCACCCGCTCCCCCAGGACGCTGGGGACGATCTCGACCGCATCCATGGCCGAGTCCACTCCGTATCGGCGAACCGACTCCCGCATCGGTTCAAGGACCAGGTCACCGGCCCGCGCCAGCAGCCCGCCGAGCACGACCCGCTCGGGGTTGACGAGGTTGCAGAGCTTAGCGACGGAAACGCCAAGTTGGCGGCCGACTTCGGCCAGGACCCGCCGGCAGGCGAGATCGCCGTCCTCGGCCAGGTCGAGCACCTGGCCCAGGCTCAGCTGCTCACGCCGGCTGCGGCTGAGCACCTCGGTTATCGCCGACCCGCCGGCGACGGCCTCCAGGCAGCCCCGGTTTCCGCAGCGGCAATATGGGCCCGCCTCGTCGACGATGTCGTGCCCGATCTCGCCGGCGGTCCCGTTGGCGCCGCGATGCAGCCTCCCGCCGAGAACGAGTCCGGCGCCGATCCCGCTCGAGACCTTGATGTAGACGACGTGCTCGCAGTCGCGGGCGGCGCCCCAGGAGTACTCGGCGAGGGCGCCCAGGTTGGCGTCGTTGTCGACGACGACCGGAAGATCCAGCCGGCGCCCCATCTCCTCCCCCGCGAAGATGCCCAGCCAGCCGGGCAGGATGGAGGTCGAGCCGACCCGTCCAGTCCGGTGGTCCACCGGTCCCGGCACTCCCATGCCGACGCCGATCACCGCCGAGGTGGGGATCTTGGCGCCGGCCATGGTATGGCGGACGAGGTCGGCGGCGGCATCCAGGCTGCCAACGGGGTCGACGTCGACTGCGAGTGGCTGCTCCCGCTCGCAGACGATCCGATGGGCGAGGTCGGCGACCGCCACCCGGACGTGGCTGTGGCCGAAATCGATCCCGATCGCAGAGCCGGCGGAGGGGTCGAGCGCCAGCAGGACCGGCGGCCGGCCACCCTGCGTACCGCCGGCGCGCGACGGGTCGGGTGCTTCCAACTCGGCCACGAAACCACCGGCCCTAAGCTCGCCGATCAGGGTCGAGACGGTCGTCCGCGAGAGCCCGGTAAGTCGCGAAAGCTCGGCCTGGCTGACACCGCCTTCCTGGCGGAGGACGTCGACGACGAGGCTCCGGTTGCGATCCCGGAGCGAAGTCAACCCGCGCGAAGCGCCTACCCCCAACTCGGATCGAAAGTCAAAGGCAACCGGCCCCGGTTTGTCAAGTCTTCGCACAATACCCACTTAGTTCGATCACGATTTCTGTGCGAAATCGGACAAACCATCACCTCGAGCTGGTGCGAGACTTAATCCTGGTGTGATCGCGAAT
>JALZAP010000162.1 GCA_030948245.1 Candidatus Dormiibacterota bacterium
GACCAGCGCTGCTCGGACGCTGCTCGGCCAGGCGGTTGCGCGGTTCGCGGCCGACAACCGTGGCCAGGCGATGGAGATCCCCGGCGTGGCAGGCTTCGTCGGCGGCTGGACCCTGTTCCATGACGTCCTCCCCAAGGCCCGTGGCTCCGTCACGAGCGAGTCGATCCGCAGAGCGGCGCTGGCCGTCGACATCCCGGTCGGCGGTGAGATCAACGGCGCCGGCATGCAGTTCGCTGCTCCCCGGCTGCCGGACGCGGGCCAGAACCGCCGAGCGGCTGCGGTTGTCGGCCAGTGGCAGCCGGGCGGGGTGATGAAGGTGGTCTACCCGGCCGCCTACGCGACCGGCCAGGCCGCCCTCTCGACGCCGTAGAGCTACCGTTTGCCCAGCGGTCGCTCCATCAGCGTTATGTCGATCCAGACGTTGAACTTGTGGGCCGCCTCATGGAGGACCCCGACCTCGTGGAAGCCGAGGCCCTCGTGGAGCGCCTTCCCGCCCCGGTTGTCGGCGGCGACCTGGGCCACCATCAGCCGATAGCCGAGCGCGGTCGCCTCCTCGATGAGCCGCTTGAGCAGCGCCTTCCCCACTCCTTGCCCCTGGAGTAACGGATCGACGTAGACGAGATCCTCGACGGTGGAGCTCATGCCCCGGCGGATCCAGGGCAGGAGGCGGCCCCAGCCGATAACGCCCTCCTCGCCCTCGGCGACCAGGAGCAGGCTTTTGCTGCCGTGCGAGTCCCACCACTCCCGGGCTTCCTCCGAGTCGAGCGGCTCGGCGTCGAGGGTGGCGAAGGTCTGGTTTACGGCCCAGTTGTAGATCCCCATGATGGCCGCGAGGTCGCCAGGGACGGCAGGACGGACGGTCAGCTTGGAGGTGGCCCCACTCATGCCGATAAGGCTATTCGCTTCCGCACCATGCGCACGCTTGGTTGAAACTGGTCACCGAAGCCATGGCAATGGTCCGCAGCCTCCACCCCTCGGGCGAGCAGTACGAGATCTTCTTCGGCGACCAGCGCGCGGTGATAACGGAGGTGGGCGCCACGCTTCGCGAGTATTGGTCGGGTGGCCGGGCGGTGCTCGATGGGTTCGCAGTCTCGGAGATGTGCAGCGGCGGGCGCGGCCAGCTGTTGATGCCGTGGCCGAACCGGATCCGGGACGGTGCCTACAACGCCGGCGGCCAAAGGCTGCAGCTGCCCATCAACGAACCGGAGCGCGGCAACGCGATCCACGGCCTCGTCCGCTGGCCGAGCTGGCTGCCGGTCGAGCACACGCACGACCGGATCCATCTCTCCCACACGCTCCGCCCGCAGCCCGGCTACCCATTCCTGCTCCAGCTGGCAGCCGATTACGCACTTGGGCCGGAGGGCCTGCGAACGACCTGGTCGGCGCACAACCTGGGCGATGAGCCGGCACCCTTTGGCGCGGGAAGCCACCCCTATCTGCGGCCGCTGGCCGGCCTGGTCGACAGAGCGGAGCTGAGGATCCCCGCCCGCAGCTACCTTGAGGTGGACGAGAGGATGAACCCGACCGGGCGCCGGCTGCCCGTGGCGAGCACGCCATACGACTTCAGGACGCGGCGCCAGGTCGCCGGCGGCGTCCTCGACGTCTGTTATGCCGACTTCGACGAGCCGGTCCTCGAGTTCGACGGCCTCCGGCTGGCCTGGGACGGCAACCACCACTTCCTCCAGGTCTTCAGCGGCGACGCTCTTGAGCCGGAGCGGCGCCGGCGTGGCCTGGGGGCCGAGCCGATGACCTGCCCCGCCAACGCCTTCAATTCCGGCGAGGGGCTTGTGATGCTTCCACCGGGGCACTATCGGAGCGGTTCGTGGAGTATCTCGCTGCTGAACTAGCTGAAGCGGCGATCGTCCTCGCGGCGCACAGCCCAAAGCGTCAGGACCAGGAAGACGACCGTGTAACCGGCCAGCCAGACGACGCTCCTGCCGATGTCGTTGTAAGGGACGCCGACCGAGTTCCAGGCGATGTGGCCCAGGTGATACATCGGCAGGTAGGGTGCGATGTCCTTGATGAAGGCCGGGAGGCCATCGATGGGGAAGAAGATCCCCGACGCGAAGGACATCGGTAAGAGGACCAGGTTGACGACGAGCACTGCGGCCGACGGTCCGGACAGGTAGCCGATCGCGAAGCCCATGCAGATGAAAGGAAGCAGGGCGAGCAGCAGCCGCCAGGTGAGGTTGAACCAATCGAGGAAGGGCATCGAAATGCCGGCGAGGAGGATCCCGGCGGCGTAGAGCAGCGCAAGGGACGCCAGGGCGAACGCGATCGCAGCGACGGTCTTGCCGATGAGTGGCGCGATCTGGCGGACCGGCGTCGCCCGGAGGAGGGCATCGATCCGGCTGCCCCGCTCGTTGGCCACCGAGATCCCAAAGGTCGAGAGAGCGATGTTCACAACCGCGTAGGCACACATGGAGGCGAGCGCGAACTTGTGATAGTCGGTTGCGCCGCTGCCGCCCTGGAGTCCGATGAAGACGTAGAGGACGAGTGGAAAGGCGAGCCCAAAGCCGGTGTACTCCGGCACACGCAGCAGGCGGCGGAACTCGGCCTGGGTCTGAGCCGCGATCATCGGCCAGAGCGGCGCGACGGCGAGCTCAGCGGCCACCGGTCAGCACCAGCACGGCCTCTTCGAGGCCTGCGCCGACGACCTCGAGGTCGGTCAGCGGGGCACCCTTGGCGAACAGGTTCCGGAGTACGTCCTCCGCGCTGGAGGTGAGGAAGCTCACTCGCGATCCGTCGACGACGAGGCTCTCAACGGGCAGCTCGGCGAGTGCAGCCTCTGTGACTCCCGGCCAGCTGAAGGCGACCTTCTTGCCGGGGACCAAACCGCGGATCGCCTCCGGCGAGTCTTCGGCAACGATCAGGCCGTGGTCGATCACGATCACGCGGTCAGCGAGGGCGTCGGCCTCGTCCAGGTAATGGGTCGTCAACACGATCGACTTGCCGCGCCGCTTGAAGCCACGAACCTGCTCCCAAAAGGACCTCCGGGTGGCGGTGTCGAGGCCGACCGTCGGCTCGTCGAGGAATAGGGCGTCGGGGTCGCCGCAGATGGCGAGGGCGAAATAGACGCGCTGGTGCTGGCCTCCGGAGAGGTTCTTCACGAGCTTGTCCTGGAAGTCTCCGAGGTCGGCCATCTCGATGACCTGATCAGTCGGCAGCGGCTTCGGGTAATAGGTCCGGAAGAGGTCGACGACCTCGCGAACCCTCAGGGTCAGTGGGATCCCGGACTCCTGCAGCATCACGCCGATCCGCGACCGCGCTCGAAGGTCCCTGGGCTCCAGTCCGAAGAGTAGGGCCTTGCCCGAGGAGGGCTGGCGGAGACCCAACATCAGGCTGATGGCGGTTGTCTTCCCCGCGCCGTTGGGTCCCAGCAGACCGACCAGCTCGCCCGGTCTGACGGCGAGGCTGACGCCGCGCAGCGCCTCCACGCTGCCGAACTTCTTGCGTGCGTCGACGAGCTCGACAACCGTGCCGGCGGCCGTGTCAGCCGAGGCTGTAGATCCCAGGGAGCTCTCGGTAGAGACCGGCATAGTCGAGACCGTAGCCGATCACAAAACGGTCGGGGATGACGAAGCCGGTGAAGTCGATCTCGACCGGCATCTCGCGCCGGGCGGGACGGTCGAGGAGGGTCGCCAGCCGGATGCTGGCCGGCCGGTCGCGCTTGAGCCGCTTGAGGATGTGATTGATTGTCCGGCCCGAGTCGACGATGTCCTCGACGAGCAGGACGTGACGCCCGGTGAGGGGGCCTTCGACCATGTGGGCGAACTTGACCTTGCCGGAGCTGGAGGTGCCGGCGCCGTAGCTGGAAGCACGCACAAACTCGAGCTCGGCCGGGATGCTGAGCGCCCGGAGAAGGTCGGAGGCGAACACCGCGGCGCCCTTCAGGATCACCACGATTACGAGCGGCTGGTCGATGTCCGCGTAGGTCTGCGAGATCTCGCGGCCCAGCCTGCGGACCGCCTTGGCGATCCGCTGCGGTGTGATCATCGCCTTGCCCGAGCCTCGTATGGGAGGCGACTGAGGCGGCGTCATGACCTCGACCAAGGTGCGTCCAAGTCTAGTGGAGCCACCGACGCCTCGACGGGCTGGAGCCGCTTGTATCGGTTCTTTCCATAGCGTGAGAGGCCACCGTCGAAATCGATCGCGAGTCCATCGGCGTAGGAATCGGGAGTCTTCGACTGGTGCGGCTTGTGGCCGTGGACCAGGCGCCTCGCCTCCATCGTCGCCAGCCACCTTTCCAGCCGGCCGCGGTTCTCCCGGAAGACCTTGCCCGGCGACAGGATGTCCCAAAGCTCTGACTCGCCGCCGCTTTCGAGAAGGCGACCGGCCTCGTCATTGATCGCCTCGACCCGATCCGGCGCACCAACTTTCAGGAGCCGCGCATAGAGGTCGTTGTCGGAGTGCTGGACGAGGGTGCCGTCCTCGAGCTCGAGGAGCACCGGCCGGCGTCTGAGCCACTTCTGCAGGTCGGGGTCGCCACCAAGCTCGCGCAGATCGTGGAGCTCGCCGCCGAGTCCGCTCCAAAAGCTGAGGCGGGAGCGGTCGCGCAGGGTCCAGAGCATCATCACCTCGTGGTTCCCCAGCAGCACCTCGCTGTTGGGCCTGTCGCGGGCGTAGCGAAGCGCGCCAACCCCGAAGGGACCACCGTCGACGAGGTCTCCCAGGAAGATGGTTCGCCAGCTTTCGGCGGGATAGGGCTTGAGTGCCTTGAAGAGCCGCTCGAGGTCACCGTGGACGTCCCCGACGATAAGGACCGGCAGGCTCACTCGGCGCCCGGCAAGCGGCGGATCGTCCTGGTGTAGGAGCCGATTGTCTGCAGCTCGCTGCGGTTCTGGCGCCAGAGCCAGGGCTCGCTGAAGAGCGTCGCGACCTCCTCCCGCCGAAAGGGGAGTGCCCTGGGG